>NZ_JBPKJK010000118.1:0-28539 GCF_051756985.1 Saccharothrix sabaoui | reverse complement strand
TCATCGAGTGCCCCTGAGGGCTTTCTGGGTTATTTTCTCCCCATGCACGAGGAGAACGTCGACCCGCGGACCGCGCGCCGGTCCGGTGGGGACACCGCCGTCCAGGCCGACCTGGCCGCCAGTCCGTTCCGCGTCGACCGGGACCGGGTCGCGAGTTCGCCGTTCTTCGCCCGCCTGGGCGGTGTGACGCAGGTCGTCAGCTCGACCGGTTCCGGTCTTCTGGTGCACAACCGGCTCACGCACAGCTTGAAGGTCGCGCAGGCGGCGCGCGCCATCGCCGAGCGGCTCAACGCCCGCCCGGACGTGACGAACCTCCTCGACAAGCTCGGCGGGTGCGACCCGGACGTGGTGGAGGCGGCGTCGTTGGCGCACGACCTCGGCCACCCGCCCTTCGGGCACCTGGGCGAGCAGGTGCTGGACCGCCTCGCCCGGCACCGGTTCGGCCTGTCGGACGGGTTCGAGGGCAACGCCCAGTCGTTCCGCATCGTCACGACCACGGACGTGCGCGGCCCGGCGGCGGTGGGGTTGGACCTCACCGTGGCGGTGCGGGCGGCGATGCTCAAGTACCCGTGGACGCGCCTGTCGCACCCCCACCCGCACCCCAAGGACCTGTCGGAGCCGCCGAGGGGCGCGGCCGAGCCGTCCGACGCGCCGGGTACGGGATCGGCGAAGTTCTCCGCGTACGTGACGGAGATGGAGGACGTGCGGCAGTCCCGCGCGTTCTACTCGGGTCGGCTGGAGTCGTGGCAGCAGACGGTCGAGGCGTCCGTGATGGACACCGCCGACGACATCGCCTACGCGATCCACGACCTGGAGGACTTCTACCGCGTCGGCGTGCTCCAGCACGCGACGGTCGCGGCGGAGCTGGGCACGTGGCTCGACGAGGCGGTGGACCTGGCCGGGTTGAGCGCCGCGGAGCTGGCCGCGCAGGAGCGCCGTCCCGGCCGGTCGCTGGAGGCGCTGCGCCGCCGCCTGCACGCCAAGGACTCGTGGGCGGTGGACGACGAGGTGTTCGCGCGGGCGGTGTCGAAGGTGCGGGCGGAACTGGTGGACGGTCTGCTGGCGGTGCCGTTCGACGGGTCGGTGGAGGCCGAGCAGGCGGTGGCCGGGTTCTCGGCGCGCTGGACGCGGCGGCTGGTGGACTCGGTCGGGGTGGTGGAGGAGCCGACGACGCGGTCCGGGCACGTGGTGCTGGCCGTGCCGCAGTGGCACGAGGTGCAGGTGCTGAAGTTCGTGCACCGCAGGTTCGTGCTGCTCCGCCCGGACCTGGCGCTGCACCAGCGCGGTCAGGCGAGGTTGCTGACGGCGCTGGTCGAGGCCCTGGAGCAGTGGGTGACCGACCGGCACGAGGCGAACCGGTTGCCGCGCCGGCTGCACGACCTGGTGGAGCTGGCCGGCGACGAGTACGCGGCGCTGGCCAGGACGGACCCGTCGGCGTTGGTGGGCGCGACCGGTGACGCACCGTCCGGTCCGGACGCGGTGCGCGCGCTGGCGCGGGGGCGCGCGGTGGTCGACTTCATCGCCTCGTTGACCGACAACCAGGCCGCGGCGCTCCTCGACGCACTGTCCGGACGAACCGGTCAACTGTGGACAGATGCTTTTGTACTGTGAAATGTGATGGGTCCTAACACCTGGGAAGTAGGCCGAACGGTGGCAGACGGTACTTGGGCGTGCGCAATACGTTGACCCCTCGATCGGAGTCATCCGATCGGTGGCCGCGTGCGTCGGGGGCACGCTCAACGTGGGGAAGACGCCTGTGCGCTCACCGATACGCCGGTCTCGAAGAAACGCCCTGATCGCAGCCGGTGCCGCCGTCCTGCTGACACTGGGGGTCGTTTCACCCGCCTCGGCCGACCCGCCGAAGGCGTCGAAGGGGGTCGACGAGCGGACCGCCGCTCAGATCGCGACCCTCCAGGAGATCAAGAAGTCCCTGTCCGCCTCGGAGTCCAAGGTGGACAGCGCGCTCGTCGTCGAGCAGCGCCGCCGTGCCGGTGCGGGCACGCTCAGCAGGCTCCCGGCCCTCCAGACCGGGGTGAAGGTCCAGGACGGCAACCAGGTCCTGGTGGACATCAGGGCCGAGAAGGTCACCGACGACCTCGTCCACGCCGTCCGCTCCGCGGGTGGCGGCGTCCGCTCGGTCTCCACCGAGGGCAGGACGATCCGGGCCCAGTTGCCCCTCAACTCCCTCGCCAAGCTCTCCGCCCGCGGCGACGTGCGCCGGGTGGAAGCCGCGGTCGAGGCCAAGACGTTCCACGTGAAGGACCCGAAGTCGGTCGAGAAGGCCCCCTCCAAGGAGGACAAGGCCCAGGACATCGAGACCAAGACCCGGGAGGCGCTGGCGTCGCCGCGCATCGCGGCCGTCACCAACCAGGGTGACCGCGCGCACGCGGCGGACACGGCGCGTGACGAGTTCCGCGTCACGGGCACCGGCGTGAAGCTGTGCGCCCTGTCCGACGGCGTCGACACGCTGGCCCTGTCGCAGGCGGCGGGCGAGCTGCCGGCCGTCGAGGTGCTGCCGGGCCAGGAGGGCTCCGGCGACGAGGGCACGGCGATGCTGGAGATCCTCCACGACATCGCGCCGAACGCGAGCCTGGGCTTCGCCACCGCGTTCAACGGTGACGCGAGCTTCGCCGACAACATCCGCGCCCTGCGCTTCACGCTGGGCTGCGACGTCATCGTCGACGACGTGCTGTACTTCAACGAGTCGCCGTTCCAGGACGGCGTCATCGCCCGCGCGGTGGACGCGGTCGCCGCGGACGGCGCGCTGTTCTTCTCCTCCGCCGGCAATGAGGGCAACGTCGCGGACGGCACCTCGGGCCACTGGGAGGGCCAGTTCGTCGACTCGGGCGTCGGGGTGGGCAAGTTCGCCGGCACCGCGCACGACTTCAACCCGGCCCCGTCGGCCAAGCAGGTGTTCAACCCGCTGTCGGAGAGCTCCGGCAACGTGCCGGTGACGCTGTTCTGGGCGGACCCGCTGGCGTCGTCGTTCAACGACTACGACCTGTACCTGGCGAACGCGCAGGGCAACGTGGTGGCGTTCAGCCAGGGCGTGCAGGACGGCACGCAGGACCCGTACGAGCGGCTGAACACGCCCGCGTCGGCGGCCGGCCTGCGGTTGGCCGTGGTCAAGTTCCGCGGTGAGGACAAGTACCTGTCGCTGACCGCGCTCGGCGGTCGCTTCAAGGACTCCTCGGACGGGCTGAAGAAGTTCGCGACGCCCGGTGTGACCCGCGGCCACTCGGCGGCCAAGGGCGCGGTCAGCGTGGCGGCGGCCCCGGCGGCCGACCCGCTGCCGTTCGACCTGGAGCCGGGTGACCCGGCCAACCCGCGCGGCCCGTACCCGGGTGCGTTCGACGGCACGCAGAAGCCGGAGCGGTTCACCTCGGACGGTCCCCGTCGCGTGTTCTTCGCGCCCGACGGCAGCCCGGCCGAGGAGGTCCGGCAGAAGCCCGACCTGACCGCGGCGGACGGCGTCTCGACCACCGCGCCGGGCTTCGACCCGTTCTTCGGCACGTCGGCGGCGGCCCCGAACGCGGCGGGCATCGCGGGCCTGATCCTGTCCGGCAACCCCGGGCTGGCGCCGGCCGAGGTGCGCCAGGCGCTCACCGCGACCGCGATCGACCTGGTGGAAGCCGGTGTGGACAACCGCACCGGTGCCGGTGTCGTCCGCGCCGACCTGGCGCTGGCCTACACGGGTGCCTCGCCGCAGCCGCTGGCGAGGGCCCAGAAGCCGTCGGTGGTGAACGACGCGGACGGGAGCCAGTACCTGAAGCCGGGCACGACCGCCACGGTGACGGTGCCGGTGACCAACGTCGGTGACGGCACGGCCGCGTCGACCAGCCTCGTGCTGACCACGCCCTCGGCGGGCGTGGTGATCGCGCCGCGGTCGAAGTACTACGGCAACGTCGAGGTCGGCCAGACGGTGACCAACGCGTTCAAGGTGACCGTGCCGGCGTCGCAGCCGGTGGGTTCGGCGATCAAGCTGGACGCCAGGGTGACGTACGCGGGCTCGACCTCGCCGACCTCGTCGAGCTTCACGCTCAACGTGGGCGAGCCGTCGCGCGAGACGAAGACGTTCGCCTACGCCGGCCCGGTGGTGGCCATCCCGGACAACGACGCCACCGGTGTGTCGGTGCAGATCCCGGTCAGCGGTGTCGGGCGGGGCGCGAAGATCGCGTTCTCGGTCGACGGCGCGACGTGCACCCCGAACACCGACGGTTCGACGACGGTGGGCATCGACCACACGTTCGTGGGTGACCTGGTCGGCACGCTGACCTCGCCCGCGGGCAAGACCGCGACGGTGTTCCAGCGCAACGGCGGCACGGGGTCGAACCTGTGCCAGGTCGTGTTCGACGACTCCGCTGAGCGGGCCTTCTCGTCGGTGACCAGCGCGAACGCGCCGTTCACCGGGACGTGGCGGCCCGGCACGTCGCTGAACGCCCTGCTCGCCGACCCGGTCGACGGCACGTGGGTGTTCAAGGCCGTGGACACGGCGGCGGCCGACCGCGGCTCGATCCGCTCGGTCTCGCTGAAGCTGAACGGCTACGTGTGATGACGAGATGACGAAAGGGCCCCCGGGAGCACGCTCCCGGGGGCCCTTTTTACATCCGTTACTTCGGCCACTCCCAGCGGATGCCGAACACGCCGGGCCCGAAGCCGAGCGCCACGGCGTGCACTCCGCCCGCGTTGTCGAGGGCGAGGTTGCGGCGCCGGGACGGGGTGTCGTCACCGGCGGGCACGCTGAACTGCTGGCAGCGGGCGGGCAGGTTGGACGGGTCGAAGCGGACCTCGATGACGTACTCGCGCACCGGCAGCCGGAACTTGCGCGCGAACGTGTTGTTGCCCGCCGGGTAGTGGCCCTCGGCGAACAGCAGCTCGTACTCCATGATGATGGTCTCGCCCCTGGTCAGGGGCCGGTCGAACATCATCTCGGCGACCATGATGTTGGCGTCGGCGTCCTCGGCGACCCGGCCCAGGTGGCAGTTGCGCAGGTTGACGACCTCCGGCAGCACGTTGGCCTGCTCGGTCTCGAACACCAGGGCCCAGCGGTCCGGGCCGTCCTGCTCGGCGCGCAGGATCTGGCGCACCCACACCGACCGCTGGCCGCCGTCCGCGGCGATCTCGATGCGGTCGTGCTGGCTGATCCGGCCCAGCTTGACGTCGGAGGTCGTGTCGACCTGGGCGAGCAGGTTGGCGACCCGCTCGCGGCGCGCCCACAGGGCGTCGATCGGCATCATCGTCGTCGGTCGGGACCGTCGGCCGCGCGGGCGAGGTGGCCCGAGCAGCGCGGACAGGCCCGCCTGCGGCACGCCGAGGACCGTCTCCAGGTGCCGCAGCGCCTCCAGGGACTCCGGTCGCTCGGGTCGACGGCGGCCGGACTGCCAGTAGCTCAGCGTCGCGACGCTGATGGTGACCCCTCGCAGGGCGAGCCGGTGCTGGATGCGGTCGAGGCTCAGCCTGCTCGCCTTGATAGCGGCCCTCAACGCCTCGGGGAAGGGCCCCGTGGTGAGAAGCTGCGCAAGACTGCCGTGGCCCGTCGAGTCCAGTTCGTCGACGGACAGGTTCGGTCGACCGGCAGCGTTGGTCATTGTGACTCCCCGCTGTCATGAGATCACGCCCCAGTGACCCTACCCGCCAAAGCAGGTCGTTGATGCCTTCCGGGTGGAGTCATTGATTGGGCCGTACGGGTTACGAGTTCACTGGGGTGGGCATCGTTCTGTCAAGTGGTGAATCCCCGTGCTCCATCCTTTGTAAACCCGTCGGTAACGTTGTGCAACGCCGGTGCCGGGATGTGGCGCGGATCGCCCCGGGCCTGGTAGACGCGGGTGATCGCCCGCGCGCGCCCCGGCGGGCTCGGGTCGTTGGCGGCGGGCGATCCGGTGGGCCTACTGTGTGCCCGGTGACCGCCGCCCAGGACCTCGTACCCCTTCCGGAGGACCCCCTGGCGGAGGTGGTCGCCGCGGTGCTCGGCGCCGGGCAGCACGCGGTGCTCGACCTGCTCGACGTCGTGCGGCACCTCGGCGGGGAGCCGGTGGACGTGGTCCGCGCGGGTGACGACCTCCTGCCCCGGTTGGCCCACGAGAACGCGTTGGCCCAGGCGCTGCTGCTGGCCAGGCAGGCGCTGCGGCCCGGCGGGTTGTTCGTCGCCGCGGTCCCCGAGCTCGACCGGCTCAGCCGGATGCGGCCCACCGCGCCCCCGCCCAGGGTCAGCGGGCGCGGCCCGGACCGCCAGGTCACCGTGCAGCTGTGGGACTGGGCGCCGGACGGCGAGTCCTACTCCCTGGAGGTCGTGCGGCTCGTGCGCGGACCGGACACGTGGGAGGTGGCGAACAGCGTGGCCACCCGGCACCGGGTGCTCTCGCCCGAGCAGATCTCGGCGTCGCTGCTGGACGCGGGCTTCGGGGCCGTGCAGCGGCTCTCGCCCGCCGAGTGCGGGCACCCGCTACCCGTGTGGGTGGCGGTCGCGCCCGGGTGAGCCGGGTCCGCCCGGTCGCGGGCGGGGGGCGTGCGGTCGAGGTCGAGCCCGAGCGGCTGGACGGCTGGTTCACGCGCTTCGCCGCGCGCCACGGGGGTGTGGCGGCGACCTCGGTGACGGCGTCGGAGGTCGTCGTGACCGCGGTGGACGGCACGTCGGCCGCGGTGGCCGCCGTCTTCGGCGGGTTCGGTCCGCCGGGTGTGTTCGACGGCCTGGTGCTGGACGCGCTGCTGGCGTCCGCGCAGGCGTCGCGGCTGGTGGGGCTGCTGCTGGTGCGGCTCGGCGGGCACAGCGTCGGCGTGGCCCGGGACGGCGAGGTGCTGGTGTCGGCCACGGACAGCCGGCAGGTGCACGGCCGCAACAAGGCGGGCGGGTGGTCGCAGCAGCGGTTCGCGCGCCGCCGCGAGGGGCAGGCGCGGGTGGCGCTGCACGCCGCCGCCGACGACGCGGCCCGCGTGCTGGTGCCGCGCGTGGACGAGTTGGACGCCGTCGTGCTCGGCGGTGACCGGCAGGCGCTGGAGGCGCTGCGCGCCGACCGGCGGCTGGTCGGGGTGTTCGCCAAGGCGTCGCCGCGGGTGCTGGACGTGTCCGAACCCCGGCGGGCCGTGCTGGACGAGGCCGCGGTGCGCGCCCGTTCGGTCGAGGTCGTGGTCCGGGAACTTTCCCCGAACTCGTGACAACCCCCGCGCACCCCGACCGCATTCATAAGGGTGAGGGGGGCCGACCGGCGGTGCCCCGCACACCCCGAGGAGCAGTTGTGCTGCGCAAACGACTCGTGCTGGCGGCAGGGGCCGTCGTGGTCGGCGGTCTGGCGATCGCGGTGCCCGCGCTGGCCTCCGGCGGCGGTGACGAGGCGCCCGCCGTCCCGACGACCACCAGGCCGTCGCCCACGTCGCTGCCGCCCACGTCGCTGCTGCCCACGACACCGCCACCCGCGACGACGCCCGCGCCGACGTCGATCGAGGTGACCCCCGGGCCGACCACCGTCGCACCCACCAGGCCCTCGCCGACGTCGATCGAGGTGACCCCGAGGCCGACCACCGCGCCGCCGACGACGCCCGCGCCCACGTCCGTCGAGGTGACCCCGAGGCCGACGGCGACCACGAGGCCCGAACCGACGGTCAGCATCACCCCGGGTCCCCGGCCGACGCCGACCACGCACCCGGTCAGGCCCACCTCCGTGGTGCCCTCCGGGGGCTGATCGCGTGAGCTGGGACGCGGAGTTCACCCACCACTTCGACCGGTGCGCCGACTCGATGCGCTTCACCGCGTTCTTGTTGTGCGGCAACCACCACGAGGCCGAAGACCTGGTGCAGTCCGCGTTCCTCAAGCTCTACCTGGCGGGGCCGGGGATGGCGCACCGCGAAGGGCTCGACGCCTACCTCCGGCAGATCGTGGTGCGCACCTTCCTCGCCGAACGCCGCCGCGTGCGGTGGAAACGGGAGAAGCTCACCGACGCGCTGCCGGAGGTGCCGGCGGCGGGAGCGCTGAGCGAGGACAGGCTCGTGGTGTGGCAGGCGCTCGCCGCCGTGCCCGCCAAGCAGCGCGCGGCGCTCGTGCTGCGGTACTGGCACGACCTGGGCGTGGAGGAGACGGCCGCGGCCCTCGGGTGCTCGGTCGGCACGGTGAAGAGCAACACCAACCGCGGGCTCAAGGCGCTGCGGCAGAGGCTGGGCCGGGAGTTCGGCGAGTTGTGGGAGGAGGTGTCGCGCGGTGCTTGAGGACGAGTTGAAGAAGGTGTTCGAGGAGCTGAACGTCCACCCCCTGCCGCGCACGTTCGGTGCCGTGGACGTCGTCCACCACGGGACGCGCGTGAGGCGCCGCCGTCGCGGCTACGCCGTGGCGGCGACCGGCACCGGCACCGCCGCGCTCGTCGTGGTGGCGGTCACGTTCGCGCTCAACCAGAGCCCCAGGCCGGCCGACACCCCCCCAGGGGGTCCACCCCACCCCACCACCCACTCGACCACGACGGCCCCGAGCCCGACGACGTCCGCCGCCACCCCCACCGGTGCCCCGTCCCCGACGGACGCCCTGCCGCCGACCACCGCCCGGGTGGCGCCGACCCCACCCGGCGCCACCACCGGCCGCCCCGCCCCGAACGCCTCGACGGTCCCCGTCTTCCCCACCGCGTACCCGCCCGCCACCACCCGCACCACCGGACCGCCGAGCATCACCAGCACCGCCGCCCTCCCCACCACCGTCGGCAACTGACCGCCCGGGCCGCACGCGAACGGCGGGACCCGCGACCGGAGTCGCAAGCCCCGCCGCGAGATCGCCCCGGGTCGCCCGCCCGGAGGGCTAGAGGCTGCCGGTGGCGAGCAGTCCGCCGTCGACGCGGACCGTCTCCCCGGTGATCCACTCCGCCGCGTCCGAGGCCAGGAACGCGACCAGCCGGGCCACGTCCTCCGGCGTCCCGAGCCGCTTCATCGGGTAACCGGCCGCCGCCTCCTCCTCGCGCCCGGTGTAGAGCGCTTCGGCGAACCGCGTCTTGACCACCGCCGGCGCCACCGCGTTCACCCGCACCTTCGGCCCCAGCTGCCACGCCAGTTCCTCCGTCAACCTGATCAGCGCGGCCTTGCTCGCCCCGTACGCCGCGATCGCGCCCGTCGACCTCAGGCCGCCCACCGACGCGATGTTCACGACCGCCCCGCCGTTCTCCTGCATCCACGCCTTCCAGGCGAGCTGCACGAACCCGAGCGCCGCGACCACGTTGACGTCGAAGATCTTGCGCACCGCGTCGAGGTCGGCGTCCATCAGCGCCCCGAACACGGGGTTGATGCCGGTGTTGTTGACGAGCACGTCCAACCGGCCGAAGCGCGCCACGACCGCGTCCACGGCCTCCGCCCGGTTCTCGGCGCTGCCCGCGTTGCCCGGCACCGCCAGCACGCGGTCCGGCGACACCCCCGTCGCCGACACCAGCGCCTCCGCCGCCGAGGCCAGCGCCTCCGCCTTGCGCCCGGTGATCGCGACCGACGCGCCGCGCGCCAGCAGCTCCGCCGCGATCCCGTGCCCGATGCCCCGGCTGGCGCCCGTGACCAGGGCCGCCCTGCCCGTGAAGTCCGAAGTCATGCGGGCAATCTATGCCGGTGGACACACGTGGTTAACCAGGTGGCGCACACCCCGTAGACTGGTGGTGTGGTCGTCTTGATCGAGTAGGTCCGCGCGAGCTGCGCCGTCGACCCCGCCTGACCACCACACCCCGGAGTATGACCTTGATCACCGCAACCGATATCGAGTTGCGCGCGGGTTCGCGCATCCTGCTCTCCGACGCCACGCTGCGCGTGCAGCCCGGCGACCGCATCGGCCTCGTCGGCCGCAACGGCGCGGGCAAGACCACGTCGCTGCGCGTCCTCGCGGGCGAGGGCCAGCCGTACGCGGGCGAGGTGCGCCGCACCGGCGACCTCGGCTACCTGCCGCAGGACCCGCGCGAGGGCGACCTGTCGGTCATCGCCAAGGACCGCGTCCTCTCCGCCCGCGGCCTGGACCAGCTCCTCCGCGACATGGAGAAGATGCAGTCCGCCATGGCCGAGCTGGTGGACGACGACGAGCTCCAGGCCGCGGTCCGCAAGTACGGGCGACTGGAGGAGCGGTTCGCCGCCCTCGGCGGGTACGCGGCCGAGAGCGAGGCGGCCCGCATCTGCTCCAACCTCGGTCTCGCCGACCGCGTGCTGGCCCAGCCGCTGCGCACCCTGTCCGGCGGTCAGCGCCGCCGCGTCGAGCTGGCGCGCATCCTGTTCGCCGCCTCCGAGGCGGGCGTCGGCGCGAAGTCCAGCACGATCCTGCTCATCGACGAGCCCACCAACCACCTCGACGCCGACTCGATCGCGTGGCTGCGCGGGTTCCTCAAGAGCCACGACGGCGGTTTGGTCGTGATCAGCCACGACGTCGAGCTGCTCGACGACGTCGTCAACAAGGTGTGGTTCCTCGACGCCACGCGCGGCGAGGTCGACATCTACAACATGGGCTGGAAGAAGTACCTCGAAGCCCGCGCCGCCGACGAGAAGCGCCGCCGCCGCGAGCGCGCCAACGCCGAGAAGAAGGCCGGCGCCCTGATGGCGCAGGCCGACAAGATGCGCGCGAAGGCCACCAAGGCCGTCGCCGCGCAGAACATGGCGCGCCGTGCCGAGAAGCTGCTGTCCGGCCTGGAGGAGACCCGCCAGGCCGACAAGGTCGCCAAGATCCGCTTCCCGCAGCCGGCCCCGTGCGGCCGGACCCCGCTGACCGCCGAGGGGCTGAGCAAGTCCTACGGTTCGCTGGAGGTGTTCACCGGCGTCGACCTGGCCATCGACCGGGGGTCGCGCGTGGTGATCCTCGGCCTCAACGGCGCGGGCAAGACGACCCTGCTGCGGCTGATCGGCTCCATGGAGACGCCCGACGCGGGCGAGGTCGTCCCCGGTCACGGCCTCAAGCTCGGCTACTTCGCCCAGGAGCACGAGACCCTCGACCACGAGGCGTCGGTGTGGGCGAACATCCGGCACGCCGCCCCCGACGTGCAGGAACAGCAGTTGAGGTCGCTGCTCGGCACGTTCCTGTTCAGCGGCGAGCAGCTGGACCAGCCCGCGGGCACCCTGTCCGGTGGCGAGAAGACCCGCCTGGCGCTCGCCGGCCTGGTCTCCAGCGCGGCGAACGTGCTGCTGCTCGACGAGCCGACGAACAACCTCGACCCGGCCAGCCGCGAGCAGGTGCTCGACGCGCTCCGCCGCTACGAGGGGGCCGTCGTGCTCGTCACCCACGACCCGGGTGCCGTCGAGGCCCTTGAGCCCGAGCGGGTGATCCTTCTCCCCGACGGCACGGAGGATCACTGGTCCGCGGAGTACCTGGAACTCGTGCAGTTGGCCTGAGCCAAGGGTTTTCGCGTTCTACACCTCAAAGTGAGCTTTGATCGGCTGTGTGTTACCGCACGACCGCTCGCAGATCATTTCGCTTGATCACCTGGCGTTCTTGCTCGTCGTGTTCGATCATTGCGACGACAGGGGCTTACGAAGGCCCGACCTGCTGTCTACGGAAGGCGGGACAAGGTGGCTGACCTGAAGAAGGGCGCCCGGATCACCGGCGCCACGCGGGACAAGCTGGCCGCTGACCTGAAGAAGAAGTACGAAAAGGGCGCGAGCATCCGGGCGTTGGCCGAGTCCACCGGGCGCTCCTACGGCTTCGTGCACCGGGTGCTCAGCGAATCCGGTGTGCAGCTGCGCGGTCGCGGTGGCGCCACCCGCACGAAGAAGAAGTAAGCTACCCTCCGGTAACCCATGGCGCCGAGGAGAGACGGCGCCTGACGAAACCCGGAGGTCCACCCATGTCGGCACCGACCGCCATCGACGCCGACCTGCTGGAACGCGGAGGCGTGCGGCTCGTCGTGGACGGGGCGCGCGCGACGATCACGCTCGACCGTCCCGATGTGCTCAACGCACAGACGCCCTCCACGTGGGTGGCGTTGCGGACGATCGGGGAGCAGCTGGGCCCGGACGTCCGCCTCGTGGTCGTCCGGGGTTCCGGTCGCGCCTTCTCCGCAGGACTCGACCGGCGCATGTTCACCGGCGAACCGGTCGACGGCGAACCGGGCCTGGCGGAGATCACGCGCCGGGGTCCGGAAGAAGGCGCTGCCCTGATCGCCGAGTTCCAGCGCGGCTTCTCCTGGCTGCGCGACCCGTCGAGGGTGACGATCGCCGCGGTGCACGGACACGCCATCGGCGCCGGGTTCCAACTGGCCCTGGCGTGCGACTTCCGCGTCGTCGCGGACGACGTCCAGTTCTGCATGGCCGAAACCGGCCTCGGCCTGGTCCCCGACCTGGGCGGCACCCTGCCGCTGGTCCGCCTGGTCGGCTACTCCCGTGCCGCCGAGATCTGCCTGACCGGCCGCCGGGTGGGTGGCGAGGAAGCCCACCGCATCGGCCTGGCGAACACCGTAGTGCCGCAGGCGGACCTGGACCGTGCGGTGGACGACCTGGCCACCGCCGTCCTCCGCCCCCTGCCGGGAGCGACGAGCGAGACCCTGGCCCTCCTGGCCGCAGCCGCCGACGGGGCGACGGAAGAAGCCCAGCTGGCCGCCGAGCGCACCGCGCAACTCCGGCGCCTGGCCGAGTTGGCAGCCCTGGTCAACGGCCAATAACTGCTGGTGGGGGGTGGGCGGCGGACACGATCGGGTGATCATCGGGCCGAACATGTACGTAAACGGGCTTTCGCCCATCGGTTGAGAGATATCGACGCCGAAACGACCCAGGCCCGCCCCATCCCCACCCACCTCCTCGATCACCCCACACCCGCCCCACCGCCACCTGCCCCACCGCCGCCTGCCGCTATCCGCCACCGCCCAAGCCACCCGGCCCGCCCCGGACCGCCGCCCACCCCGGACCCGGACCGCCACCCGGCCACCAGATCCGGACCGCCGCGCCCGCCCCGGACCGCCACCCGGCCGCCTGCTCCGGATGCCGCATCCGCCCCGGACGCCGCACCTGCCCCGGACCGCTGCCCGGCCGCCCGCCCCGGACGCCGCACCTGCCCCGGACCGCTGCCCGGCCGCCCGCCCCGGACGCCGCATCTGCCCCGGACCGCCGCCTGCCCCGCACCGGCATGCGCCTCATCGAGCCCGGCCCGCCGACCTGAGCCCGCTGCCCCCGCGCGCTCCAGCCGCTCCAGCCGCCCATCGCGACGGGTAGTCGCGCATGCGACGGGTAGCCGCGCATGCGACGGGTAGCCGCGCATCGCTCGCGCGGCGCACGTGGCCCAGTGGCGCACGTCCGCCGCCCACCGCCCGCTTGCCTGCGTGGACCGATCGCGCGAACCCGCCGGGGATCGTGCGCGGAACGGCTGGCCAGGCGGGGGATCGCGTGGTCGGGGCTGGTCAGGTGGCACAGCCCGAGGGCTGCGGGCTCCGGGGACGGGGGAGGGGTGGGACTCCGGTGGCCGACTCCGGTGGCCGGCTCCGGCGTTGGGGAAGGGGTGGGGGGCGCGGGGCGTTTGTGTCTGGCGTGGACGGTTCCTGGGGATTGATGCGCAGCGCCATGCGGGCGTCGGGGGCACCTCGCGGGGTGCGGCGGGGCACGGTGCGGCGGGTGTGGGGGTTCGCGCGGCCCCACCGGGGGCGGTTGGTGGTGTTCCTGCTGCTCACGGTCGTGTCGGCGGTGCTCGCGGTCAGCACGCCGGTGTTGGCGGGGCGCGTGGTGGACGCCGTCGTCGGCGGTTGGGACGTGTCGGTGGTCGTGTGGCTCGCCGTGGTGATCGCGGGGGTCGCGGTGGTCGACGCGGGGCTCGGGCTGGTCGAGCGGTGGCAGTCGGTGCGGATCGGGGAGGGGTTGATCTTCGACCTGCGCCGCGCCGTGTTCGAGCACGTGCAGCGGATGCCGGTGGCGTTCTTCACCCGCACCCGCACCGGGGCGCTGGTGTCCCGGCTGAACAACGACGTGATCGGCGCGCAGCGGGCGTTCACGTCGACGCTGTCCGGCGTCGTCACCAACGTCATCCAGCTCGGCCTGTCGCTCGTCGTGATGTTCACCCTGTCGTGGCAGGTCACGGCCCTCGCCCTGCTCCTCCTGCCGGTCTTCGTGCTCCCCGCCCGCCGGATGGGCACCCGGATGGCCGACCTCCAGCGCGAGGCCGCCACGCTGAACGCGGGCATGACGACGCAGATGACCGAGCGCTTCTCCGCGCCGGGCGCGACGCTGGTCAAGCTGTTCGGCCGCCCGGACGCCGAGGCGCGCGAGTTCGGCGACCGCGCGGCCCGCGTGCGCGACATCGGCGTGCGCACCGCGATGGCCACCCGGTGGTTCCTCACCGGCCTGACCCTGGTCTCGGCCCTCGCCCAGGCCCTCGTCTACGGCCTCGGCGGCTACCTCGCCCTCACCGGCCACCTGGCGGCGGGCACGGTCGTGTCGCTCGCCCTGCTGCTGACCCGCCTCTACACCCCGCTGACCGCGCTGGCCAACGCCCGCGTCGACATCATGACGGCGCTGGTGTCGTTCGAGCGCGTCTTCGAGGTCCTCGACCTCGAACCGATGATCAAGGACGACCCGGCGGCGCGCGACCTGCCGCCCGGGCCGGTGGGGGTCGAGTTCGACGACGTGCGCTTCGCCTACCCGGCGGCCGACAAGGTCTCGCTCGCCTCGCTCGAATCAGTGGCCACACTGGACTCCCGGGGCGGCGAGGAGGTGTTGCGCGGCATCGGTTTCACCGTCGAGCCCGGACAGCTCGTCGCGCTCGTCGGCTCGTCGGGCGCCGGGAAGTCCACGATCGCCTCGCTCGTCCCGCGCCTCTACGACGTCGACTCCGGCGCGGTCCGCCTGTCCGGTGTGGACGTTCGCGAGCTGAGGGCCGACAGCGTCCGGGCCGCGGTCGGCGTCGTCACGCAGGACGGGCACCTCTTCCACGACACGATCCGCGCCAACCTCCTCTACCCGCGTCCCGACGCGACGGACGACGAGCTGCGCGACGCGCTGCGCCGGGCCCACCTGGACGCGCTCGTCGCCTCGTTGCCGGACGGCCTCGACACGGTCGTCGGCGAACGCGGCTACCGGTTGTCCGGCGGCGAGCGCCAGCGCCTGACGATCGCCCGCCTCCTGCTGGCCCGCCCGCGCGTGGTCATCCTGGACGAGGCGACCGCGCACCTCGACTCGCGCTCCGAGGCGGAGGTGCAGGCCGCGCTCGCCGAGGCGCTGCGCGGCCGGACCGCCCTGGTGATCGCGCACCGCCTGTCCACGATCCGTGCCGCCGACCAGATCCTCGTCGTCGAGGCCGGTCGGGTCGTCGAACGCGGCACGCACGCCGAGCTGCTGGCCGCCGACGGCCGCTACGCCGAGCTGTACCGGACCCAGTTCGACGAGGGCGGGCGGGAGGGTCAGAGCCCGCCGAGGAACGTCGCCGTCGCGCCGACCGCCACCTTCGACGAGCCGCCGTCCACCACCAGCACGGAGAACGCCAGGTCGCCCCGGTAGCCCATGAACCAGCCGTGCGACCGCGAGCCGTCGCCGAACTGGGCGGTGCCGGTCTTGCCGCGCACCCCGCCGAAGCGGGCCAGTTCCCGCGCGGTGCCGCCGGTGACGACCTCGGACATCATCGCCCGCAGCGCGGTCACCACCCCGCCGGGCAGGGCGGGCGGTCGCTGCCCCTCGGTGGGGACCTCGCGGATGAGGCCGGGCAGCGGCGTGCGGCCCTGGGCGACGGTCGCCGCGGCCAGCGCCATGCCGAACGGCGTGGTCAGCACCTCGCCCTGGCCGATGCCGGCCTCCACGCGGGCGGCGGTCGACGCGGCGGCGGGGACCTTGCCGGTGTTCGTGGTGACGCCCGCGACGGTGAAGTCCGACGCCAGCCCGAAGTAGCCGGCGGCGGTGGGCAGCGCGTCGGCGGGCAGGTCGGCCGCGAGCTTGCCGAAGCTGGTGTTGCAGGACGCGGCGAACGCGCGGCGCATCGGTACGGTGCCCAGTTCGAACGAGTCCTCGTTGGTGATGCGCCGGGTGCCGATGGTGGCCGCGCCGGGGCAGTCCAGCGGTGTGTCGGCGTTCGCGGTGCCGGCGGTCAGCGCGGCGGTGGCGGTCACGACCTTGAACGTCGACCCGGGCTCGAAGAAGTTCTGGAGCGCGATGGGTCCCTGCCCGTCGGCGACCGCGTTCTGCGCCACGGCCAGCAGCTCGCCGGTCGACGGCTGCATGGCCACCAGCACGGCCGCCTGCCCGACGCCGTCCACGGCGGCCTGCGCGGCGCCCTGCACGGCTGGGTCCAGCGTCACCGTCACCGATTTCGCGACCTGCGGTTCCTGCCGGTGCAGCACGGCGACCGGCGCGCCCGCGGCGTCGACCGCGGCGACCTGCGCGCCGGGTGTGCCGGTGAGCGGGCCGACGGCCTGGCGGACCGACCGCATGACGACGGGCGCGAAGCCCTCGGGCACCGGTGCGCCGTTGCGGTCGAGCAGCGCGCCGTCGCCGGGCAGCGCCGTGTACGCGAGCCCCTGCCCCTCGGCCAACCGCGGGTGCAGCAGGGCCGGTGACCACGCGATCCGCCACCGGTCGTCGGCCAGCCGCAGCTCCACGCGCGTGCGGTAGGTGAACGGCGCGCCGCCGGGCAGCGTCCACGTCAGGTCCGCGTCGACCGCGGTGCTCGTCCCGCCGGCGGGCACGGCGGGTGCCGGGCCGAGCCGCACGCGCAGCTCGCTGCCCGCCATGCCCTGCCCGGTCCTCGCGATGGCCGCGCTCGCGGCGTCGGGCGCGTCGGTGAGCGCCGCCGCCCCCGCCGCCTGCCCGGAGGCCACGGCGTTCGCGAACCGCTGCGCCACCTCACCGGGGCCCACCCTGGCCTGCGCCGTCGTTCCCGTCGCCCCCGGTGCCGGTCCGGCCGCCGGTTCGCCGCCCGACGTCAGCAGCAGCGCGCCCACCACGACCACCGCGACGGCCGCCGTGCCCCCGCCCGCCAACACCCAGCGCTTCGTCCTCGTGTTCATGTCGAACCCCCCTGTCGAGCCGGAGGTTAACCGGTTCGCGTGGAGGAATCGTGAACGTTCCGCGCGGGCTCAGCCCAGCTGCGGCACCCGGGTCTGGTACTTGCGCAGCAGGTCGGCGTTGGCCTGGTCGCCGCCCTCGACGTTGGCGCTGCGCCACAGCGGCAGGGGCACGCCCGCTTCGGCGGCCTTGTCGAACAGCCGCACCATGAGCAGGTTCCACAGGAACGTGGTGGCCAGCGTCGAGACCGCCGCGGTCACCGGGTCCGCCGCCGGGTAGGTCGCGTCGCCGGGCGGCACCATGTTGTCCAGCACCACGGTCGCGTTCTCGGCCAGCGTCGTGCCCGCCCGGCGGGGCGCCAGCGCGCTCGCCGCGACCGACGTCACCGCGACCACCGGGCACCCGGCGTCGGCGGCGAGCCCGGCCAGCTCCACGGGGTAGGGGTTCACGCCGGAGGTGGAGAACACGAACAGCACGTCGTGCGCGGCCGGGGGCGTCTCGCGCAGCACCTCGGCGGCGAGGCCCGAGCGGCGCTCGGCGGACGTGCTGCTCACCGCGCCGTGCATCGGCAGCAGCTCCGGGTGGTAGACGGGGCGCACGCACGCCAGCCCGCCGGCCCGGTAGAACGTCTCGGCGACCGCGGCCAGCGAGTGGCCCGCGCCCGCCGCCAGCACCATGCCGTCCGCGCGCACGGTGGCCAGCACCAGCTCGGCCACGTCGTCCAGGGCCGCCGCGTTCTGCTTCTCCACCCTGGTCAGGTGGGTGCGCACGACGTCCCCGTAGTCGGACCCGGTCACGGTCTCGGTCGCCATGCGTCGCCTCCAGTGGTCTACACCAACTTCGTCGGTCGCCAGTCCTACCCGATCGTCCCACCACACGCCAGGGGCCCGGGGCACGCCGACGGCCCCGGTGTTCGGCGGACACCGGGGCCGGGCGGTCGCGCGACCGGGACTAGGGGCGCAGGTAGCGCGGTTCGACCTGGGGCAGCGGCTTCTCCGGCAGGCCCTCGTGCGCCTTGGTCATGAAGTCGAACCAGGTGCGCGCGGGCAGCGTGCCGCCGTAGATGTCGCCCTCCTCGCACAGCCGGGGCGGGCCGCCGTTGACGCAGATGCCGCGCGGCGTGACGCCGTCGTTGAAGACCTGCACGGCGCCCGCGTAGTCCGGGGTCGCGCCGATGAACGCCGCCGACTTGTACTCCTCGGTGGTGCCGGTCTTGCCCAGCGCCGGCCTGGTCCAGTTGTAGAGCTTCGCCGCCGCGGCGGCCGTGCCCCGGTCCTGGTCGTCCTCGGACAGGCCCACGGCCAGGGCGTTGGCCAACCCCTCGGGCACGGCCTGCTCGCAGGGCGGCTCGTCGACCGGGACCTTCTTGCCGTAGCGGTCGGTCACCTCCACGATCGGCGTCGGCCGGCACCACCGGCCGCCCGAGACGATGGTCGCGGCGACGTTCGCCAGCTCCAGGGTGTTCGTCGGCGCCGGGCCCAGCGTGAACGAGGCGTTGCCCGCCGACTCGTAGAACTCCGCCTGCGAGACGCGCAGGTCCTGCCGCTCCGCGCCCTGGTCCGGTGCCACGCCCGCGATGTTGGTGGACAGCGTCTCGCGCATCCCCAACCGCCTGGCCATGTCGATCACCGCGCCCAGGCCGACCTTCTCCTCCAGGATCACGAACCCGGTGTTCGGGGACGTCGCCAGCGCCTGCTTCAGCGTCATCCGCGGCGGGTAGGAGCTGTCGTGGTTGGACAGGCAGTACCAGAACGTGGCCTGCTCGCCGGTCGACGGGCAGGACGCCGCGCCGCCCCGGAACACCCGCGACACGTGGCTGTTCGGCGTGTCGATCACCGTCTCGATGCCCATGCCCTTGTCGAGCGCCGCCGCCGCCGTGAACACCTTGTAGACCGACCCGGCGCCGAACTTGTTCTCGACCGCGCTCGGCAGGTCGAACTGGGTCTGGAACTCCTCCTTCTTCAGCCCGTAGTCGCGGTTCGCGACCAGCGCCACGACCTCGTGCCGGTCCCGGCCGGGCCGCACGACCGCCGCGGTGTTCGCGATGCCCGGCGTCGTCTTCGGCACCTGCGCCTCGGCGGCCTGCTTCGCCTGCTGCGTCAACGACCGGTCCAGCGTCGTGCGCACGGTGTAGCCGCCGACCTTCAGCTCCTCCAGGTCGAAGCCGTTGGTGGTCAGGTAGTTCACCACGTACGAGCAGAAGAACCCGACCTCCGGGCCCGAGCCGACGCAGCCGGTGGGCAGCGGGCGCACCGGGTTCGCCAGGCCCAGCGGCGCGCGCTTGGCGACCTCGGCCTGCTCGCGGGACAGCTTCGCGTTGTCCACCATCAGGTCGATGATCGTGTTGCGCCGTTCCAGCGCCTTGTCCGGGCGGGCCTCCGGGTCGAGGAACGTCGGGCTGTTGACCATGCCCGCGAGCATCGCGGCCTGCGGCACGGTCAGCTTGTCGGGCGTCGTCTCGAAGTACGCCTGCGACGCCGCCGCGATGCCGTAGATGGTGCCGCCGAACGGCACCACGTCCAGGTAGCGGGTGAGGATCTCGTCCTTGGTCAGCTCCGCTTCCACGTGCATCGCGATCCGCGCCTCGCGCAGCTTGCGCGTGATCGTCTGCTCCTGCGCCTCGGCCTGGCCGCCCTTGTCCTGCCGCTCCAGCACGTGCACCAGGTAGTTCTTCACGTACTGCTGGGTGATCGAGGACGCGCCCTGGGTGACCTCGCCCTCCGACTGGTTGCGCATCGCGGCCCGGACGGTGGCCAGCCAGTCGACGCCGGCGTGCTCGTAGAACCGGCGGTCCTCGGCCGAGACGAGGGCGTCCTTCATCACCTGCGCCACCCGGTCGGACGGGGTCAGCACCCGGTACTGGTCGTAGATGTAGGCGAACGGCACGCCGTCCTTGTCGGTCACCGTCGTCATCAGCGGCGGCGGCTCGTCGAGCAGCCGGACCGAGGTGGCGGCGACCCGGTCGCTGACGCGGTTGGACGCGAGGCCCGCGCCGCCCACGACCGGCAGCGCCACGCCGGCGACCAGCAGGCCCGCCACGAAGCAGAGACCGACGAGCTTGGCGATGCTGTCCGCGGTGCGCATGGCCGGGGGATCGGCCCGGGTCCGGGGGGCGAAAACCGGCTCGGAACGGGTTCACCGCAATCAGCGACAGGTCCCGAAGGGGGATCATCACCCGTTGGTGGAGAACATTACGCCGCGTCGGACCGGGGGGTGAGGGGGACGGCCGCGGGGACGTCCGCCGGGACGTCCGCCGTGACACGCGCCGGGACGTCCGCGGAGAAACCGGTGGAAACGCCGGCGGGCACTTCCGGGGGTACCGGCGCGGGCGCGTCGCACCGGACCCCGGTCCGCTCGGAGGCGGCGCTCGCCAGGTCGGCCGCGTGGCGCATCGCGGCCGAGTGCAGCGCGGTCAGCGACAGCGCGTCCGCCTCCGCGCCCGGGTCGCGGTCGCCGCTCGCCAACCGCCGCTCCGCCGTCGCGTAGACGACGCTCTCGGTGGCCGCGCTGAGCCGCCGCGCCAGGAACGCCACCGCCCTCATCAGGCGCTCCGCCTGCTCCTCGGTGATCGGCACGACGCGCGGCGGGTCGTCGTCGCCCAGCGCGACGCCGAGGTCGGCCCGGCACGCCAGCGCCCGGTCCCACACGCCGGCCGCCTCGTGCAGCGACTCGATGAACGGCTCCCAGTCGACTCGGCTCATGGCACTCACCTCTCGTGCGTTGTGCATCCGATGAGTGCCCACAAACGGGGAGAGGAACACCAATGTTCACCGTCACGTGGAATTGACCATCGCGACTGGTCACCACCCGTGCACCAGAAATACTGAAGTTGTCATTCGGACGGGTGGCAAAACGGTTTTCGCGTTGCAGCACAACCGGCCGGTGGTAGCCGGGACCGAGCACCACGGCACGCCGAGTCGACGCGCCGCGGGGGAGAAGTCCGCGTCCCGAGGAGGAACGTCCGATGCACAGCAACAGGTGGGTGACCGCGATCGTGCTGGCCTGCCTCACGGCGGTCGGCCTCGTGGGGGAGCAGGCCGCAGCCGACCGCACCCCGGTGGAGCAGCGGGCCCCCGCGAGAGCGGAGGCCGCGCAGGACCACGCCGCCGGTTCGCAGATCGCGCTGCACGAGGGCGTGGTGGCCGGCGTGACGGCGTTGACGACCACCGGCCCGACCGTGGCCGGCATGGACGTCAGCAGCCACCAGGGCGACGTGGACTGGGACCACTGGTGGGCCCAGGGCAAGCGGTTCGCCTACGTCAAGGCCACCGAGGGCACCGGGTACCGCAACCCGTACTACGACCAGCAGTTCCACGGGTCGCACCGGGTCGGGATGCTGCGCGGCGCCTACCACTTCGCGCTGCCCGACCGGTCCGACGGCGTCGCCCAGGCGAACTACTTCGTCGACAACGGCGGCGGCTGGGCGGCGGACGGCACGACCCTGCCCGGCGCCCTCGACGTCGAGTACAACCCCTACGGCGACGACACGTGCTACGGCCTCGCGCCGGACGCCATGGTCACCTGGATCAAGCAGTTCACCGAGACCTACCGGGCGCGCACCGGGCGCGCGCCGATGATCTACACCTCCACGCTGTGGTGGGACCGGTGCACCGGCCGCTCCGCCGACTTCAGCCTCAGCCCCGTGTGGGTGGCCAGGTACGCGGACAGCGTCGGCCCGCTGCCCCACCCGTGGATGGCGCACTCCATCTGGCAGCACACGTCCACCCCGATCGACCAGAACCTGTTCAACGGCACGCCGGACGACCTCCTGGCACTGGCCAGGGGTTGACCCGCGGTCTCGGCGGAAGGGCAGCACGCCATGCACATCGACGAGTTCCCCGCGGGCACGTCCTTCCGCACCCGGTGGCGCGGCTACGACCCGGCCGAGGTGGACGCCGAGCTGGAGCGGCTGCGCCGGGAGCTGGAGGTGCTGCGGCTCGACCGGGACGCCGCCTGCGCCACCGTCGACGACCTGACCCGCGAGCTGGAGGACGCCCGCAGCGAGCTGGGCGAGTACCGGGTGCTGCACGCCGGGTACGCCAAGGACAACGCGGTGTCCGGGTGCATCCGCTACCTGATGCACGTGGCGCGGCAGAAGGCCGACGCGTTCGAGACCGACGCGCGGGAGCGCAGCGAGCAGATGCTCCAGCGCGCCGAGGAGGTGGCCCGGCGGCAGGTGGTGCTGCTCGACCAGACCGAGCAGGAGACGCAGCGCCGCCTCGCCGAGGCCGAGCGGAAGGCCCGGGCCATCGTGCGGGCCGCCACCGCCGAGGCGCAGGCGCTGCTGGCCGGTGCCGGGGGACCCGACCGGCCCGACCGGTGGACGCCGGACACCGCGCCCGCCACCGCGGGCCCGCCCCCGGACCTCCCGCCGGACCTGCCGCCGGACCTGCCGGGGCCCCGCGTCACCTCGGGTCCGCTGCCGGTGGTGCGCCCGGAGGAGTGACCGGCAGGTCCTCGGGGCGGTCCACGTCCGCGCCGTCCGCGACGTCGCCGCACGGCACGTCGAGGGCGCGGTGCGCGCGCAGGTAGCCGCGGGCGCCCTCGTCGCCCGTCGCCGACGCCGCCGCGCCCGCCCAGTGGTCGGCCCCGAGCAGCACGGGGTGGCCGGGCGCGCCGCCGTAGGAGGCGCGCGCCAGCGCCGAGCGCGACGCGAGCGCCACGAGGCGCGCGACGGCCGCCGCGGTGACGCCGGGCGTGTCCACCGGCAGCACGACGACCGCGTCCACCGCGGCGAGCGCGCCCACCCCGGGGACACCGCCCACCGCGCCCGCCCCGGCGAGCGCGGCCAGGCCCGCCCGCAGCGACGAGCCCATGCCGGTGGCCCAGTCCGGGTTGTGCACGACCGCGCGGCGCGCCAACGACGCCCGCTCCCGCACCTCGGGGGCGGACGCGCCGAGCACCACGACCACGGGGTCGCACCCGGCCCCGTCGAGCACCGCGCAGGTCCGGTCGACCCACGTCACGCCGCCCGACGTCACCAGCGCCTTGGGCC
The DNA here is from genome assembly GCF_051756985.1 of Saccharothrix sabaoui. Classification (NCBI taxonomy): domain Bacteria; kingdom Bacillati; phylum Actinomycetota; class Actinomycetes; order Pseudonocardiales; family Pseudonocardiaceae; genus Saccharothrix; species Saccharothrix sabaoui. The sequence goes on along the minus strand of NZ_JBPKJK010000118.1, from coordinate 5,648 downwards.
CGCCGAACCTGCGCCCGGCGCCCGCGGCCAGCACCAACCCCGCGACCCGCACGGGGTCACACTAAGGCCTGGTGCCCCTTGAGCTCGGTGCGGCTGGCCACGGCCAGCTTGCGGTAGACCCTGGTCAGGTGCTGCTCCACCGTGCTCACGGTGATGTGCAACCGCATCGCGATCGCCCGGTTGCTGTGGCCACACGCGGCGAGGGTCGCGACCCTGCGCTCCGAGTAGGTCAACTCCGTCATACCAAGGAACACGGCCGGCACACCGCCAGTGGTTCAAATCAGGGGGAGAGATGCTCCAACAGGAGTGCCGCCAGGACCTCCGGGACCTGCTCCGGCACCCAGTGCGACACGTCCTCCAGCATCTCGAACCGGTACGGCCCCGTCACCCAGTCGCCGGTCGCCAGGGCCGCCGTCGAGCCGAACGCCACGTCCTCCGTGCTCCACACGTACATCGTGGGCACCGACACCTTCCCCGCCCGCCCGCCGGGCCGCCCGGCGCGGTACCAGTTGAGGGCCGCGGTCAGCGCGCCCGGCTCGGACAGCCGCCGCACGTACTCGTCGACCCGGCTCGGCGGCACCCGCCACTCGAAGACCTGCCGCAGCGCCGCCGCGCCGTCCGCGAGCATCCGCTTCTCGGTGTTCGAGTTGCGCCAGTCGGTCATGTAGCCCGACCGCAGGTGCTGGTCCTCGTCGGTGCGCAGCGCCTCGGCGAACGCCCCGGGGTGCGGCGTCGACACCACGGCCAGCTTCCGCAGCCGCTCCGGGTGGCCCTCCGCCACCCACCACGCCACCGCGCCGCCCCAGTCGTGCCCCACCAGGTCGAACGACGACCAGCCGAGCGCGTCGGCCACCGCCAGCACGTCGCCGACCAGCGCCTCGACGCCGTAGTCGGCGGCCCGCGCCGGTCGCACGCCCGGCGAGTAGCCGCGCTGGTCGAACGCCACCGCCCGGAACCCCTCGCGGCCCAGCACCGCCACCTGGTGCTCCCACTCGACGGCCGCCTCCGGGAAGCCGTGCAGGAACAGCACCGGGCGGCCGTCCCCCGGGCCCGCGGCGATCGCGTCGAACACGCCCTCGTCGGTCTCCACACCCAGCTGTTCGATCACTGTGCTCGCAGTCCCCTCGGTCAACCGGTCGGCGGGTCGTGGCGACCATCCTCCCGCGCGGGACCGACGGCCCCGGAGGCGACGTCCCGGCGCGGGCGGCCCGCCGGGCGCGGCACGGCGCTGCTCCGAAGCGGGTCCCCCGGTGGGCCACCCGGTGGCGAGGGGGTGCGGCAGGTGAGGGAACGGCGACCACCATTGGGCCGAACGGCTCATATCCCCCCTCGGACGGGTGCTGTTCCCGCCATGCGGACCACGATCGTGGTCAGCTTTGGCGGATTTCGTATCAGGAGTGCCCGTTCGTGCTCCTCATCAGTGAGCCGGGGTGGGCCGGAGGGCATGCGAGCGTGGAGGAGGTCGCCGGATGGTGCAGCACGCATCCGTGCGAGCTGACGTCGAGGTCGGAATCGGCGCCCGCGCGCCCGGCCGTCCCGGGGTGAGGCTGGTGGCCGGCGGTGGGTCCGACCGGGTCACGGCCCAGTGGCTCGCCGAGGCCGAGCTGTCCGAACTGGTGGACGAGGCCCTCTCGGGCGACCCGCGCGCGGTCGGGCAGCTCCTGGCCCGCGTCCAGCCGCTCGTGCTGCGCTACTGCCGGGCGCGCGTCGGCTCCCGCGAGCGCACCCTCGTCTCCGCCGAGGACATCGCCCAGGAGGTCTGCCTGGCCGTCGTGTCCGCCCTCGGCAAGTACAAGTACGAGCCCGGCTCGTTCCTGGCGTTCGTCTACGGCATCGCCGCGCACAAGGTCGCCGACGCCCGAAGACGGGCGGTCCGCAGCCGCTCCGAGGTCGTGCCCGAGCTGCCCGACACCCCCACCACGGAGGACGGGCCCGAGCAGCGGGCCATGAACGGCGAGATGATCGGCCACATCACGCAGCTGCTCCGGAAGCTGCCCGACCGGCAGCGGGAGATCCTCGTGCTGCGGGTCGCGGTGGGGCTGTCCGCCGAGGAGACCGCGGCGGCCGTGGGCTCCACGCCCGGCGCCGTGCGGGTCGCCCAGCACCGCGCCCTGGCCCGCATGCGCGAGATGTTCGCCGCTGTCGACGGCTGAGCGCGCCTGGCATCGTGTGGGCATGGCACCGCCGTCGCCACCACCGACCCCCGAGTTCGACGTGCTGCTGTCCGGGACGGTGTTCCTGGACATCATCTTCACCGGCCTGCCCCGGCCGCCCGCACCGGGCACGGAGGTGTGGGCCGAGGGCCTGGGCTCGTGCCCGGGCGGCATCGCCAACCTCGCCGTGGCGCTGAGCAGGCTCCAGCTGCGCACGGCGCTGTCCGCCGCGTTCGGCGAGGACGCCTACGGCGACTTCTGCTGGGAGGTCCTCGCCGAGCAGGAGGGCGTCGACCTGAGCTACTGCCGCCGGTTCTACGGCTGGCACTCGCCGGTCACCGTGTCCATGGCGATGGACCGCGACCGGTCCATGGTCACCCACGGGCACCGGCCGCCGGTGGGCGCCGACGAGCTGCTCGACCCGCCGCCGCTCACCCGCGCCGCGTTCGTGCACGTCGGGGCCGACGACGAGCGGTGGGTGGCGGCGGCCAGGGAGCGGGGCGCGCTGCTGTTCGCCGACATCGGCTGGGACCGCACCGAGGTGTGGGCGCCCGAGCTGCTGCGGCGGCTCGACGGCTACGACGTGTTCCTGCCCAACCACGTGGAGGCGCAGCGCTACACCAGGAGCGACACGCCGGAGCGGGCCGCGGCGTCGCTGGCCGAGCACGTGCCCGTGGTGGTGGTGACCCGCGGCGGCGGGGGAGCGGTGGCGGTCGACTCCGCCACCGGCGAGCGGGTCGACGTGCCGGGGCTCAACGTGGCGGCGCTTGACTCCACCGGCGCCGGGGACGTGTTCGGCGCCGGGTTCGTGCTCGGCACGCTCGCCGGGTGGCCGCTGGAGCACCGGGTGCGGTTCGCGAACCTGTGCGCCGCGCTGTCGGTCCAGCACTTCGGCGGCTCGCTGTCCGCGCCGGGGTGGGGCGACATCGCGACGTGGTGGCGGACGGTGTCGCGGCGGGGCGACCCCGAGCTGCGCCCGTACGGGTTCCTGGAGGACGTGCTGCCGCACGGCGCGGGCGCGGAGGTGCGGCGGGCGAGCGCGACGATCAGGCTCCGCTCGACGTGATCACCCGATCGTGATCTTGAATTCCTCGAACACCCGTTCGACACTGGAGGTGTTCGACGGCCCCCGTCGCTCGTGAGGTCGGTCACCCCGTCGTGGCTGGGCGGCTCGTCCGTCCGGCCGAGCGGGGTTTCGCACCGGCCACGATCGGGCAGGAGTAACTTCGACGACTGTCGTCGGAGATCTCCCCTCGTGATTTTCCCGCCCGCCCGCGAGCAACCTGCGGTGGTCGCCGTGCGACTTAGTCAATGGGGGGTATCCCCGCGGGCTTCGAAAGGGGTTGCAGGTTCAGTGTTCGCCGCGCGCGCGACAGGTCTGGTGAAGTTGGTGGGGTTGTGCCTGATGGCGGGTGTGCTCGTCGCGGCGCTGCTCTTCCCCGTCGTGGGCGGCCTCGGGTTGGCCTCCAACCGGGCGGCCGACACCGTCGACCAGACCTCGGCCGAGTTGACCGAGGCCGAGCTGCCGCTCGTGTCCACCGTGCTGGACATGAACGGCCAGCCCATCGCGTACCTGTACGACCAGTACCGCATCCCCGTGCCGTCCGAGGGCATCGCCGACACGATGAAGGCCGCGATCATCGCGATCGAGGACAAGCGGTTCTTCGACCACAAGGGCGTCGACTGGCAGGGCATCGCCCGTGCCGCGGCCAAGGCCGGCGTGGAGGGTGAGACGTCCCAGGGCGCCTCGACGCTGACCCAGCAGTACGTGAAGAACTACCTCGCGTTCGTCGTCGGCAAGGGCTCCGACGAGGCGTACGAGAAGGCGACCGAGGCGACGATCGGCCGCAAGATCAGCGAGGCGCGCATCGCCACGCAGCTCGAGCAGAAGATGACGAAGGACGAGATCCTCACCGCGTACCTCAACGTCGTCCCGTTCGGCAACGGCACGTACGGCGTCGGCGCGGCGGCCCGCACGTACTTCGACACCACGCCCGACAAGCTGACCGTGCCGCAGGCCGCGATGCTCGCCGGCCTGGTCAACGAGCCGAGCCGGCTCAACCCGGGCGCCGACCCCGACCCCGCGATCAAGCGGCGCAACACCGTGATCGACAAGATGCGGGAGAACGGCGCGTTCGGCACGGACGAGAAGGTCGCCAAGGAGAAGGCCGACGAGGCCAAGGCCGCGGACATCGGCGTCGTGCCCGACCTGAAGCTGCTGCCCAACGGCTGCGTCGGCGCGGGCGACGGCCCGGTCTACGGCTTCTTCTGCCGCTACCTGGTCGACTACCTCGACCGCTCGGGCCTGCCGGTCGACGAGATCCTGCGCGGCGGCTACACGATCCACAGCACCATGGACCCGATCGCGACGCGCGCCGCCAAGGAGGCCGCCGAGTCGCAGGTGCCCAAGACCCAGCCGGGCGTGGCCAACGCCATGGCGGTCGTGCAGCCGGGCGGCGACAAGCACCGCGTGCGGGCGCTGGCCGCCAACCGCGACTTCGGCAACAACGCCGAGGCCGGGCAGAGCGCGTACTCCATCCCGGCCGAGGTGACGAAGTTCGGCGCGGGCTCGATCTACAAGGTGTTCACCGCCGCGTCCGCGCTGGAGCGGGGCGTGACCGGCATCGACCGGCAGATCGACGTGCCGGAGACCTACACGTCCCGGGTCTACAAGGACGGCAACAAGGGCTACACGGTCAAGAACGCCGCCAAGTACCCGGAGAAGATGAGCCTGACCCAGGCACTGGCGACGTCGCCGAACACCGGGTTCATCATCCTGGAGGAGAAGGCCGGCCTGAACAACGTCGTCGACATGGCCTACCGGCTCGGCCTGCGCGACTCGATGCAGGGCGTGAACAACGCGGGCGACCCGCTGAAGGCGGACGGCTCCAACGGCCCGTCGCAGGGCGACGTCTACAAGCGCGACAACAGCGGTTCGTTCACCCTGGGCGCCGGTCCGACCAGCATCCTGGAGCTGTCGAACGTCGCGGCGACGATCATGAGCGGCGGCACGTGGTGCCCGCCGACCCCGGTGGAGAAGGTCACCGACCGCAACGGGCAGCCGGTGCAGCTGAAGGAAGCCGGCTGCGAGCAGGCCGTGGCGCCCGAGGTGGCGAACGCCCTGGCCAACGGCATGAGCGCGGACACGAAGCCCGGCGGCACGGCCGCCGCCGCCGCGACCGGCTGGGACCGCCCGATGATCGGCAAGACGGGCACGACCGAGAACCACTGGTCGGTGGCGTTCATCGGCGCGACCCCGCAGTACGCCGGCGCGGTCATGACCTTCACCGACGGCGTGGCGCCCCAGGTCATCTGCAACGGCGCGCCGCCCCGCCTGTGCGGCACGAACGACGCCGGCGGCGTCTTCGGCGGCCAGGTGGCGGCGCCGACCTGGTTCCGGGCGATGCGCGTGGTCCACGAGGGCAAGGCGATCGAGCAGCTCCCGCCGGTGGACCCCCGCTACCGGTAGTCGGAACAGCACCGGACAGGGCCCGC
>NZ_JBPKJK010000117.1:0-28748 GCF_051756985.1 Saccharothrix sabaoui | reverse complement strand
ACACCCCGGTCGGGCAGAGCACCCCGGTCAGCAGAACACCTCGTTCAGCAGCTCCTGGAACCCGTTCACCTCGCCCGGGTCCGGCGCCGAGGTCAGGGACACGGTCAGGCGGGTCTTCGCGTTCGCCGTGCCGACCACCAGGCTGGAGTAGCCGGGGATGCCGCCGCCGTGGCCCCAGACCTCCGCGCCGCACGGCAGCGTCGACCTCTCGACGCCCAGGCCGTACTCGGTGGACACCGGGGTCAGCGCCGTCAGCTCCGCCTGCTGCGCGGGGCGCAGGAGGCGGCCCTCCAGGAGCGCCTCGGCGAACCGGTCGAGGTCGGCGGTCGTGGAGATCATCCCGCCCGCCGCGTGCGCGACCGACGGGTTGATCCTGGTGATGTCGTCCACCTCGCCGCGCAGGCGCTGGTAGCCGTGCGCGTGCGGCCCCCTGATGTCGACCGCGGCACCCGGCGCGTACGTGTCGCGCAGGCCCAGCGGGCGCAGGACGCGGCGCTCCACGGCCTCCCCGTACGGCCTGCCGGTGACCTTCTCCACCAGCAGGCCCGCGACGACGTAGTTGGTGTTGGAGTAGTTCCAGCCCGTGCCCGGTTGGAAGTCGAGCGGCTTCGAGGTGGACAGGGCGACCAGCTCGGCCGGCGCCCACGTCCGGTACCGGATGGGCTCGTAGCCCTCCGGGTCGTTCGGCAGCGCGTCGGTGTAGTTGTAGAGCCCGCTGGTGTGCTGGAGCACGTGGCGCACGGTGATCCGGTCGCCGTCGGGCAGCAGGCCCGGCAGGTGGCGGGACACCGGCTCGTCCAGCCCGACGCGGCCCTCGCCGACCAGCTGGAGCACCACGGTCGACACGAACGTCTTGGTGATGCTGCCGACCCGGAACCGGCCGTCGAGCGGCACGGGGCGCGGCGAGCCGACCTCCGCCGTGCCGGCCCGCGCGGTGAACTGCCGCCGGCCGTCGGTCACCCGCACCTGGACGCCCTGCGCGCCGGTGCCCGCCATCAGCTCGACCGACCGCTGGACCACCCCGCGGTCGACGCGGTCGCCGGTCGGGGCCGCGACCGCCGTCCCCGCGAGCCCCGTCGCCCCCAGCCCCGCGACCGCCATCCCCACGGCGGTCGCCAGGGCGATTCCCCTCTTGCCCATCAACGTGTCCTCCCTCTCGACGTCGAGGACACCGAGTCTGGCCACGCGGACGTGCGCCGGCGTCACCCCCTGGTGGACGGCGGCCGGCGACTTTAGGCTCATCCACCCTTAGTGGTCAGCGGCCCGCGGAACCGATTCCGAAGCCGCCGGGACTACTCCGTTCGAGTGACGGCAATGGTCTAGACCTTGACCGTGAAGTGGTCTGAACCACATGGTGACATCCACCCTGCACTCCTTTCCTGACGAGGAGCACGATGTCCAAGATCCGATGGCATGTCACAGCGGCGGCCGTAGCGGTCGCCACGTTGGCGGTGGGCCTGGTCGTCGCCCCGGCCGCGAGCGGCGCGGGCGGTGTCTCCGCGACCTTCACGAAGGGCTCGGACTGGGGCACCGGGTACGAGGGCAAGTACACGATCCGCAACGGCTCCAGTGCCTCCCTGAGCACCTGGACGGTCGAGTTCGACCTCCCCTCCGGCGCCAAGGTCACCTCCGTCTGGGACGGCAGCCAGACCACCAGCGGCCAGCACGTCACCGTGAAGCCGACCTGGAACGGCAGCGTGGGCGTCGGCGGCTCGGTGAGCTTCGGCTTCAACGTGACCTACTCGGGCGCGTACTCCGCCCCGACCAACTGCAAGCTGAACGGCGCGTCGTGCGACGCCGGCGGGACCAACCCGACGACGACCACCACGACCACCACCACCACGACGACGACCACGACGACCACCACCACGGGTCCGACCACCACCACGACCACCGGCACCCAGCAGCCCGGCGGCAAGAAGAACCTGGGCTACTTCACCCAGTGGGGCGTCTACGGCCGCCAGTACTTCGTGAAGAACATCCACACCTCCGGCTCGGCCGCGAAGCTGACGCACATCAACTACGCGTTCGGCAACGTGCAGAACGGCCAGTGCACCATCGGTGACGCCTACGCCGACCACGACATGGCCTACACCGCCGCGAACTCCGTCGACGGCGTCGCGGACACCTGGGACACCGGCGCCCTGCGCGGGTCGTTCAACCAGCTCCGCAAGCTGAAGAAGATGTACCCGCACATCAAGGTGCTGTGGTCGTTCGGCGGCTGGACCTGGTCCGGCGGCTTCGGCCAGGCCGCGCAGAACCCGGCCGCGTTCGCCGAGTCCTGCTACAAGCTCGTCGAGGACCCGCGCTGGGCGGACGTGTTCGACGGCATCGACATCGACTGGGAGTACCCGAACGCCTGCGGCCTGACCTGCGACACCTCCGGCTTCAGCTCGATGAAGACGGTCTCGCAGGCCCTGCGCACCCGCTTCGGCGCCAACTACCTGGTCACCGCCGCCATCACGGCGGACGGCTCCAACGGCGGCAAGATCGACGCGGCCGACTACGGCGGCGCCTCGCAGTACCTCGACTGGTACAACGTCATGACCTACGACTACTTCGGCGCGTTCAACGCCCAGGGCCCGACGGCCCCGCACTCCCCGCTCACCTCCTACACCGGCATCCCGCAGCAGGGCTTCAACTCCGACGCGGCGATCCAGAAGCTCAAGAGCAAGGGCGTCCCGGCGGCCAAGCTGCTGCTCGGCATCGGCTTCTACGGCCGCGGCTGGACCGGCGTCACCCAGGCCGCCCCCGGCGGCACGGCGACCGGCGCGGCCCCCGGCACGTACGAGGCGGGCATCGAGGACTACAAGGTCCTGAAGAACACCTGCCCGGCCACCGGCACCGTCGCGGGCACCGCGTACGCGTTCTGCGGCAACAACTGGTGGAGCTACGACACCCCCGCCACCATCGGCGGCAAGATGTCCTGGTCCAAGAGCCAGGGCCTCGGCGGCGCGTTCTTCTGGTCGCTCGACGGCGACACCTCCAACGGCGAGCTGATCACCGCGATCAGCAACGGCCTGAAGTAACACCCCGGAGCCGCCCTCGCGAGCGGCACCCGAAGGGCCCCTGCGGTTTCTCTCCCCCCGCAGGGGCCCTTCGGCGTTCCCGGACCGGCGCGCTGGTGCTCGGCGGCAACGCCGTGGCGCGGGCCACGACCACCCCCGACGCCTCGTGCGTCACCTCGGACCCGCTCGGCCTGGTCGACCGCAGGCCCTCCCGGTGCGTTCCCCGCGAATCCGGTGAACCTCGTGGGAGCCCTACAGGGTGAGGCTCCACGAATTCAGGTAACCGGTGTCGGCCGAGTAGACGTCCTGCACGCGCAGCTGCCAGTTGCCGTTGCGCGCCTCGGCGGAGACGTTCGCCGTGTAGGTGGTGTCGATGTTGTCGCCGGAGTCGCTGTTGGACGACTTCAGCCGGTACGACGTGCCGTCCGGCGCGACGAGGTCGATCACCAGGTCACCGCGGTAGGTGTGCACGGCGTGCACCTCCACCTGCGAGGTGGACGAGGCGTTGCCCGTGCACCCGGCGACGGTGATGGTGCTGGTCACGGCCGCGCCGTTGTCCGGGATGGCCACGTCGACGTCGTTGGTGGCCTTCGCGCAGCCGGTGGGCGGGGTGCCGCCGTACGGGGCGGTCGCCTTCTTCGCCGAGTACATCAGCATCGGCTTGACCTTCGGCCAGAAGGTCGACGCCTGGCACGAGTAGGCCGGGAAGAAGCCCGAGCAGGTGCCCGACGACGGACCGATCTCCCACACGAACGAGGCGACGCCCAGGTCGTCGTACACCCAGTCGTCGGTCGCGCCCGCCGCGTTGTAGAGCACCTCGCCCGGCTGCCCGTACTGCCAGCCGCCGGCCAGGCCGGCCAGCTCGCGCGCCATCGTGCGCAGCGGGGCGTCGTTGCCCGTCTTGTACTGGGTCGTCCAGCCCCACGGGAACAGCACCAGGTTCGAGTAGCTGTGCATGGAGACGACCACGCCGGTGGTGTCGGTCGGGGCCGCGTCGGTGACGCCCGTGCCGCGCCGGTCCCGGTACAGGTTGCGCCACAGCGCCTGCAACGCCCGCGTCTCGACCTCGGAGTTCGCGCTCGGCCCCTTGTAGGTCTGGTCGCACGGGTTGGACGACGTGCCCTCGCCGCCCCAGTGGGAGTCGGTGTTGCGGTTGAGGTCGACGCCGATCTGCGACGACGACGTGCCCGAGCAGCCCGACCCGTTCGTGGTGTTCGCGTTCTTGCGCTGGTAGCGCGGCGAGTTGCCGCCCTGCTGCACGATGTTCACGCCGTCGGGGTTGGCGATCGGCACCACCCACACCTCGGTGGTGTCGAGCAGCGCGGTGACCTCGGCGTCCGTGCCGTAGCCCTGGGTCAGGTGGTCGATCCACCGCCACGCCACGTCACCGGTGGTCAGCTCGCGGGCGTGCAGCTGGCCCATCACGAAGAACCGCGGCTTGGGCGCGGTGGGGCTCAGCGCGCAGTCGCCCGCGTTCTTCTTGGTGATGCAGACGGCGCGCAGGTCGTAGCCGCCCGCGCCCTGCGTCTTCTTCCACGAGTCGCCGTAGTCGACGACCGAGGTCAGCGCCGGGTGGTTCTGGGCGACCAGGTCCAGGTGCGACCAGTGGGCGTTGATCGTGCGGTAGCCGCCGTAGTAGGTCTCGTTGATGTCGGCGGCCTCGAAGGTGGGCGACTGCGACTTCTTCGCCGGCGGCTGCCACTGCGGGGCCGGCAGCACCTCGTCGACCACGGCGCTGAACCCGGCCGTCTTCAGGCTCGCCCCGGTGGTGGGGTCGCCGAGGACGAACAGGTGCTCGCCGTCGCGGTCCTCCAGCACGTCGAAGCCGCGCCCGAGCAGGTCCTGGGCGGCCTTCCCGAGCGGGGCGTGGACCTTGTAGACGTAGGTGGGCGCGCCCTGGGACTGCGCCTGGGCCTCGGTGACCCCGGGTGCGGGGCCCGCGGTCGTGGGGCCGGCGGTGACGACCGCCAGCCCGACGACACCGGCCGTGGCCAGTGCCAGCAGTGAACGTCTTGTCGACTTCACGGTGTTTCCTCCTAGGCAGGGTGATCGGAGGATGGGGCACAACCGGCCCGTTGCACACCCGCCGACCGGTCATTCCCACCACCGTCCGCCCGTGCGGTGGACGTCGTGTTTCGGCCGTTGGGCGAGAGGTACCCCGATCTTGGTCCGGATGGAGGAGGAGACGTGACTGACGAAGAACTCGTCGCGCGCATCACCGCACTGGTGGACGAGGAGCACCGGCTGGAGGGCTCGCGCGTCGGCGAGGGCCTGAGCGACGGTGACGCCCGCCGGCTGCGCGACCTCGAAGTCGCCCTCGACCAGACGTGGGACCTCCTGCGCCAGCGCCGCGCCCGCCGCGCGGCGGGCCTGGACCCGGACGGGGCCGAGCCCCGCTCCCCCGGCACCGTGGAGGGCTACCGGCAGTAGGCGCCGGCGCGCCGCGCCGCCCCCGGTCCGACGAGTCGCGGGGCGGGGCTTGACCCGGCCCCAGGGGCAGTCGGCACGGTCTCCGGCGTGGAGGATGTGCGGGTGGCGAAGCTGCCGGGGACGCGGCTGTCGGGGACGAGCACGCCGGGGACGAGCACGCCGGGGACGGACACGCCCGGGACGGGCACGCCGGGGACGCGGCCGTTGGGCATCGGGGAGTTCTCCCGGCGTTCGCGGCTGTCGGTGAAGGCGCTGCGGCTCTACGAGCGGCAAGGGCTGCTCCGACCGGCGTCGGTCGACCCGGCCAACGGCTACCGGCGGTACGCCGAGGACCAGTTGGCGCAGGCGCGCCTGGTGGCCCTGCTGCGGCGGCTGGACATGCCGCTGGCCGTGGTGGCCACGATCGTGGCCGCGCCCGGGGACCGCCGGTCCGACCTGGTCGCCGAGTACTGGGACGGGGTCGAGCACCGGGTGGCCGTGCAGCGCGGGCTCGCCGCGCACCTCCGCGTCGTGTTGACCGGAGGCGAGGGGTTGTCGGACATGTACGAGATCAGTCAGCGGGACGTGGCGGCGCAGGTCGTGCTCACCGAGCAGCGGCACCTGCGGCAGCCGGAGCTGGTGGGGTGGATCGGCGCGGCGATGAGCCGGGCGGAGGAGGCGGCGGCGCCGTACGGTGGCGCGGCGGGCGCGCCGTACGTCGTCTACCACGGCGAGGTCAACGAGGACAGCGACGGACCGGTCGAGCTGTGCTTCCCGATCGCGCCGGGCGAGGCGGCGGTGACGGCGGCGCACCGCGTGGAGGAGGCGCACCGCGAGGCGTACGCGCGCCTGCCGAAGGCGCACGTGGTGTTCCCGCAGGTCCTGTCGGCGTTCGACGCGGTCGCCGCGTGGCTGGAGGGGAACGGCCACGCGATCGCGGGGTCGCCGCGCGAGGTCTACTTCGCCGACTTCGCCGCCGCCGGGCCGGACGACGAGGTGTGCGACGTGGCGTTCCCGATGCGCTGACCGGGCGGGGTCCCCGGCTCCCCCGGGAGCCGGGGCTCCTAGAGCCGGTGGGACAGGCGGTGGGCGAGGGCGGTGTGCCGGCGGCCCGCGCCCACCGTCCGGACCGCTTGACCGATGGCCTTCCGGGAACCCACCAGGACGACGAGCTTCTTCGCCCGGGTCACCGCCGTGTAGAGCAGGTTGCGCTGGAGCATCATCCACGCGCTCGTGGTGATTGGGACGACGACGCACGGGTACTCACTGCCCTGTGAGCGGTGAATCGTCATGGCGTAGGCGTGGGTCAGCTCGTCCAGCTCCCCGAACTCGTAGTCCACGTCCTCTTCCTCGTCGGTCCGAACGGTCAACTTCTGCTCCACGTCGTCTATCGCCGTGACGATGCCCAGCGTCCCGTTGAACACGTTCTTGTCGTAGTTGTTGCGCATCTGGGTGACCTTGTCGCCCACCCGGAACACCCGGCCGCCGAACCGGCGCTCGGGCAGCCCCGGCGTGGACGGCGTCAGCGCCTCCTGGAGCAGCGCGTTCAGCCCGCCCGCGCCCGCCGGACCCCGGTGCATCGGCGCGAGCACCTGCACGTCGGTGCGCGCCTTCAGGCCGAACTTGCGCGGGATGCGGTTCGCGACGACGTCCACGACCAGCGCGGCGGCCTCCTCGGCCTCCTCGACGGGGAACAGGAAGAAGTCCGGCATGCCTTGCACGATCGGGTAGTCGCCGGCGTTGATGCGGTGCGCGTTGGTCACCACGCCGGACTGCTGCGCCTGGCGGAAGATGTGCGTGAGGCGGACGTTCGGCACGGGGCCGCCCTCGGCGAGCACGTCGCGCAGCACCTCGCCCGCGCCGACGGACGGCAGCTGGTCGACGTCGCCGACGAGCAGCAGGTGCGCGCCCGGCGCGACGGCCTTGACCAGCTTGTTCGCCAGCAGCAGGTCCAGCATGGACGCCTCGTCGACCACGACGAGGTCGGCGTCCAGCGGTCGGTCGCGGTCGTAGGCGGCGTCACCGCCCGGCTTCAGCTCCAGCAGCCGGTGCACGGTGCTCGCCTCGTGCCCGGTCAGCTCGGTCAGCCGCTTGGCCGCGCGACCGGTCGGCGCGGCCAGCACCACGCGAGCGCCCTTCGCCGCGGCCAGCTTCACGATCGAGCGGACCGTGAAGCTCTTGCCGCACCCCGGGCCGCCGGTCAGCACGGCGACCTTGCGGGTCAGGGCGAGCTGCACGGCGTCGCGCTGCCGGTCCTCCAGGGACGCGCCCAGCCACGCAAACGCTTTCGCCCAGTCCACGCGCCGGAACGCGGGCATCCGCTCGGCGTCCGTGCCGAGCAGCCGCAGCAGCTGGTTGGCCAGCGAGATCTCCGCGCGGTGGAACGCGAGCAGGTAGATCGCGGGCTCGCCGTCGGGCATGACCTCGCGGACCACGCCCTCCTCGCCGACCAGCTCGGCCAGGCACTCGATGACGAGGCCCGCGTCGACCTGGAGGATCTTGATGGCGGCGCCGATCAGCTCGTTCTCGGGCAGGTAGCAGTTGCCGTCGTTGGTGGCCTCGCCGAGCGTGAACTGGAGGCCGGCCTTGATCCGCTGCGGGCTGTCGTGCGGGATGCCGACGGCCTTGGCGATCACGTCGGCGGTGCGGAACCCGATGCCCCACACGTCCGTGGCCAACCGGTACGGCTCCTCGCGCACGACGTCGATGGCCTTGTCCGAGTACTGCTTGTAGATGCGCACGGCGAGCGAGGTGGACACGCCGACGCCCTGGAGGAAGACCATGACCTCCTTGATGGCCTTCTGCTCCTCCCACGCGGCGGCGATCATCTTCGTCCGCTTGGGGCCGAGCTTCGGCACCTCGACCAACCGCTGCGGCTCGTGCTCGATCACGTCGAGCGCGTCGACCCCGAAGTGCGTGACGATCCGGTCCGCCAGCACCGGCCCGATGCCCTTGATCAGGCCGGACCCGAGGTAGCGGCGGATGCCCTGGATGGTCGCGGGCAGCACGGTCGTGTAGTCGTCGACGTGGAACTGCTTGCCGTACTGCGGGTGCGACCCCCACCGGCCGCGCATCCGGATCGACTCGCCGGGCTGCGCGCCCAGCAGCGCGCCGACCACGGTCACCAGCTCCCCGCCGCGCCCGGTGTCGACCCGGGCGACGGTGTACCCGGTCTCCTCGTTGGCGAAGGTGATCCTCTCCAGCACCGCTTCCAGCACAGCCTCGCCCACGCGGCCACCCTAGGCGGCGGCACCGACAGCGGCGCCGACCGGCCCTCGGAGCACGAGCGGGGCCCACCTCTCCGCAATTATGTGGATTACCGGCGATGGGCCCGGAACAATCGCGCAACCGCATTCCCATTAAGTGTGACGCCCATCACAAACCCATTTCCGGAACCGGTACCGCTCTCCCGTCTTCCCAGGTGGGTGGAACGATGGGGAGAACTCCCGCCGCCAACCCCGGCGGGAGGCGGTATTCGCCGTCGGGTGGCGACGAGGCGATCGCCACCACCCGATGCGACGAGGAAGGGAGCCCTGATCGTGGAATCCGGTTCCGACCCGCCACACCCCCGCTCCTCGTACCGGGCCACCCGGCACGAGGGGCCGACCGCTGTTGTCCCGGCGCTGGCCGAGGTCCCCGCGGGGAACGGGCGACGTCCCGTTCGACCGTGAGGGCCGCGGTGGCCGTCCCCCATTCCCCCTGAGGAGGGAGCACTACCCGAGTTCACCCACAGCGCCGGGACAACGGCGGCCCGTCGACCACGGCCTGCTCTCGGTTGTGCGCTGTGAATGGACATCACGAACACCACCGCGTCCGCGGCGGGATCGGTTGCGCCCGACCCGACCCTGGAGGCGGTCGTCCTCGCCGCGTCCGGTCTCGGCGTGCTCGGCACCGTGCTGATCGTCCTGGCGCGGAGCGGGCAGTTGAAGCCGCTGATCGCGGCGGTCGCCCGAGTGATCACCGTGCCCCTCGCCCTCCTCCAGCACGTGGTGGAGCGGCAGAGCGCCAACGCCCGGCGTCGGCGCGAGTGGCGCGACAAGCTCGACCTCGCGGAGCGGGTGAAGGACGACCCCGACCTGCTGGCCGCGCTCAGGTCCGTGCACGCCCTCGTGGAGGGGCACGAACAGCGCCGGTCGGAGGACGACGTCGACAGCCCCACCCCGCCCGACGAACCACCCACCTCCCCCGGCACGGTCGTCGCGCTCGACCGGCACCGGGCCCGCGGGCGCTCACCCCGCCGCGGGCCGCGACAGAACCGGACGCGACAGGACCGGACGGGGAACGGCGGCGGTTCGGCGTGAGGACGGGCCGAACCGGTGGCCAGGTGGACGGCGCGGTACCGCGCCGACTTCCTGGCCACCGGTCACCCCTCCGCGTCACGGCCAGCGCACGGCACGCCCCGCCACCTCGCCGACCACGACGCCGGCGGCGTTGAGGCCCGCCACGAAACCCTGCACCTCGGCCCCCGGCACGGGCAGCAGCTCGACCTCGCCCGTCGACGACCAGCGGACCGGGCGGTGCCGGGCGCCGCCCCGGGCGATGCCCGCCTTCACGCCCGAGTCGGCGACCAGCTCGACCTGACCGCCGCCGTAGTCGTCGGGCAGGTCGAGCGAGGTGAGCGCGCCGTCGAGGTCCCAGCGCACCGCCTTGCCCTCCCACGACCCGTACGCCGCGCCGTCCGCGCCGAGCGCCCGCAGCACGCCCTGCTCGGTGGCGGGCAGCTCGACCGCCCCCGCGCCGTCCCAGCGCACGGCGTAGCTCGTGCGGTCCTCGCGGGCGAACTGGGCGATCGCGTGCGGGCCGCGCACGGCCTCGACCCACGTCCGGGTGCTGCCGGGCACGGTCACCGGCCCGGTGGGCACGCCGTCGTCCCAGCGCACGAGCCGGTCGGCGGCGTCGACGCCCGCGATCGCGCCGCCCGCGTCCACGGCCTCGGCGCGGACGCCGCCGGGCAGGGTGGTGACGCGGCCGCCGGCGTCCCAGCGGACGGCGTGGTACGCGCCGCCGGCGTCCGAGGCCGTGCCCACGGCCACCCCGGCCGGGTTCACCGCGAACACCTGGCCGTACCGGCCGCCGGGCAGGGTGTCGAGCGGGGTCGGCGAGCCGTCCGGGCCCCACCGGACGGCCAGCGGCCCCGCGGTGCCGTAGGCGCGACCGGCGGCGTCGACCCCGACCACGACGCCGACCCGGTCGGGCAGGGCCAGTTCGGTCGGCACGCCGTCGGCGGACCAGCGGACCGGCCGGTTCCGGCCGTCGACCCGGACCGAGCCGACGACCACGCCCGCGTCGTTGACCGCGACCGCCCTGCTCGCGGTGGCCCCCGGCGGCACCGCCAGGACCTCGACGCCGGGTCCGGCCGCGGAACCGACCTGCGGGACCACCGGGACCACCACCGCGCACCAGGCGACCACGAGCGCCGGCACGCCGTTCAGCAGCACACGTCGCACGACCGTCCTCCTCCCTCGGAGCCCGCCCGCACCCCAGCGAACCAGGCCGGACCGGGACGGGAAACGCTCCCGAACGGGTGGTCGCCCTCCACACGACGTTCACAACTCTCCCCGTCCGCCTCCACGGCCCCCACCTAGAGTCGGTCGCATGACACGTCGGGTTCTGGTGGTCGAGGACGACCTGACGATCGCCGAGTCGGTGGCCGCCCGGCTGCGGGCCGAGGGGTTCGAGGTCCTCCTGGCGCACGACGGGCCGTCCGCCGTGGACCGCGCCGGCGACGTCGACCTGGTGGTGCTGGACGTCATGCTGCCCGGCTTCGACGGGCTGGAGGTGTGCCGGCGCATCCAGGCGCGGCGGCCCGTGCCGGTGCTCATGCTGACCGCGCGCGGCGACGAGACGGACCTGCTCGTGGGGCTCGCGGTCGGCGCGGACGACTACCTGACCAAGCCGTTCTCGATCCGCGAGCTGGCCGCCCGGGTGCACGCGCTGCTGCGGCGCGTGGAGCGGGCGGCGTCGGCGGCGTCGGCCCGGATCTCCCTCGCCGACCTGGAGATCGACCTGGCGGAGCGGCGGGTGCTGCGCGGCGGCGAGGAGGCGCACCTGACGCCGACCGAGTTCCAGCTCCTGGTGCACCTCGCCGAACGGCCGCGTGCCGTGCAGTCGCGGGAACGGCTGCTCAGCGAGGTGTGGGGCTGGCACGACGGCACCGGCACGCGCACGGTCGACAGCCACGTCAAGGCGCTGCGGCGCAAGCTCGGGACGGACCTGATCCGCACCGTGCACGGCGTCGGGTACGCGCTGGAGGTGCCGCGGTGAGCCTGCGGTCGGCGGTCGAGACGGTCGCGGAGCTGCTGCCGCGCCCGCTGGACCCGGTGCGGTCGATCAAGCTCAAGATCGGCATCCTGCTGCTGTCGGCGTTCGCCGCCGGGTTCGCGTTCTTCTGGTACCGGATCGGCTGGCTGCCGACGAACACGACGATCGGCACGATCGCCATCGTCATCGTCACGTCGCAGGTGCTGGCGCACGGCATGACCCGGCCGCTGCGGGAGATGACGGCGGCGGTGCGGGCGATGCGGGGCGGCGACTACAGCCGGCGGGTGCGGGCGACGGCGCGCGACGAGGTCGGCGAGCTGGCCGCCGCGTTCAACCGGATGGCGGCCGACCTCGGCGCGGCGGACCAGCAGCGGCGCGAGCTGATCGCCAACGTGTCGCACGAGCTGCGCACGCCCATCACGGCGTTGCAGAACGTGCTGGAGAACGTCGTGGACGGCGTGGTGGAGCCGGACTCGGCGACCATGCGCACGGCCCTGGCGCAGACCGAGCGGCTCGGCAGGCTGGTCGCCGAACTGCTCGACCTGTCGCGCATCGACGCCGGCGCGCACCGGCTGGACAAGGCCGCGTTCGCGCTGGGACCCATGCTCGCCGACGTGGTGGCGGAGGCCGCCGTGGCCGCCCGGGGGGTGCGGTTCACGGTGGACGTCACGCCGCCGGGCGCGACCGTCCACGCCGACGAGGCCCGCTTGGCGCAGGTGGTCGCGAACCTGCTCGACAACGCCGCGCGCCACGGCCCGGCGGGCGGCGAGGTGCGGGTGACCGCCTCGGTCGGCGAGGACCTGGTGCTGGAGGTCGCGGACGACGGGCCGGGCATCGCGCCCCAGGACCGCGAGCGGGTCTTCGAGCGCTTCACCAGGGGCGAGCGGGCCGGCGGCGGGGGCACCGGCCTGGGCCTCAACATCGCCCGGTGGGTGGTCGACCTGCACGGCGGCACGATCGCCGTGGTCGACGGGCCGGGGTGCCGCATCCGCGCCGTGCTCCCGGCGACCGCCCCGGAAACCGCCCCGGGGGCAGTCCCGGGCGCAGCCGCGGAACCGGCCCCGGGAACAACCCGGGAGGCCGCCCCGCTCCCCTGACTCCCTGCTCACCTGCCCCCGCTCCCCCGCTCCCCCGCTCCCCTGATCTCCCGATCCCCGCCCGACCGCCGCGCGGCACGACCCCGACGTCGGTGCCGCACGCCCCTGGAGGACGACCCGATGACCCCCGACCGCGTTCTGCTGACCGGGGCGGTGGCCGGGGTGGCGGCCGCCGTGCTGCTGCCGCCGGACCGCCCCGGCCTCGGGTGGGTGCTGACCGCGCTGGTGGTCTTCGGCCTGCTGCGCCGGGTGCGCCCCGGCTGGGCGGCGCTGTCGACGGCGCTGTTCGCGGTGGGCGCGTTCCTCGCCGCCGAGTGGCTGTTCGCGCTGTGCGCGGTGGCCGGGTGCGCTGCCGCGTCGCTCGCGGTCACCGGGGGGCGGACCGCGCGCGGGCTGGCGCTGGGCTCGGTGGCGGTGCCGGTGGCGGCGGTCCGGTCCCTGCCGCGGCTGGTGCGCGGGGTGCGAGACGGCGGCACGCCGGCGGCGGCGCGGCCGGTGCTGGTGACGGCCGCGCTGCTGGTGGTGTTCGTGCCGCTGCTCGCGGGGGCGGACGAGTCGTTCGCGGACCTGCTCGGCGCGCTCACGCCCGAGGCCGACGGGTCCTCGGTGGTGCTGTTCCTGCTGGTCGGGTTCGTCGCGGTGGGCGCGTGCCACCTGCTGGCCGTGCCGGTCGACCTGGAGGGCGGGGTCACCGCGGCCCGCCGGTTCGCCCGCCGGGACTGGGTGCTGCCGGTGGGCGCGCTGGTGGCGTTGTTCGCGGCGTTCGCGGGCGTGCAGGCCACCGCCCTGTTCGCGGGCGACGCGCACGTCGTCACCACGGACGGCCTGACCTACGCCGGGTACGCGCGCACCGGGTTCTGGCAGCTGCTGGCGGTCACCGTGCTCACCCTGGGCGTGATCGCGCTGGTCGCGCGGTTCGCGCACCGGGACACCGACCTCGACCGGCGGTGGCTGCGCGGCCTGCTCGGCGCGCTCGCGGTGCTGACGCTGGTGATCGTGGCGAGCGCGCTGGCCCGCATGTGGCTCTACCAGCAGGCGTACGGGTTCACCGTGCCGCGCGTGCTGGTCCTCGCCTGCGAGCTGTGGCTGGGCGTGGTCTGCCTGCTGGTGCTCGCGGCGGGCGTGCGGCTCGACGGCGGGTGGCTGCCCAGGGCGGTGGTGGCGAGCGGGTTCGGCGCGCTGCTCGCCCTCGCCGCGCTCAACCCCGACCGGTTCGTCGCCGAGCGCGCCGTCGACCGCTGGGAACGGACCGCGAAGATCGACCTGGCCCACCTGAGCGGGCTGTCCGACGACTCCGTGCCCGCCGTCCTGCGCCTGCCCGACCACCTGCGCGACTGCGCGTTCGCGATGCGCGGCCGGTTCGCGGCCGACGACTGGCGCTCCTGGAACCTGGGCCGCGAGGTCGCCCGCCGGGAGACCGCGGCGGCCGGCCTCACCGCGTGCAGGCCGTGACGTGCTCGGTGACGAGCGCCGCCAGCGCGCGGGGGTGGGTGACCGGGGCCCAGTGGCCCGCGTCCAGGTCGCGCCGCCGCACGGTCGTCGCCCACCGCTCCACGTCCCCGACGACGGCGTCGGTCACGTACTTGTCCCGCAGCGGTCGCACGAGCTGCACGGGCACGTCGGTGCGCCGCACGCGGGGCGAGCGGAGGCGGGGCGCGAAGTTCGCCCGGTAGAGCGCCATCCCGTTCACGCCGTCGCGCACGATCGTCGGCGCCACGTCGACGGACACGCCCTCGACCCGCCGCAGCACGTCCGCCCAGCGCGGGCCGATGACGTGCCGCCAGACGAGCGGCGCGAGCACCGGCACGTGGAACGCCACGACGTACCAGGAGCGCAGCAGCTGCCGGAGGTGGCCGGGCGTCCTGCGCTCGCGCACCCAGTGGCCGACGTGGTCCAGGCACGGCCCGGAGAGCGACGTGTAGGACGCGATGGGCGCGCCGGGCGCGGTGACCGCCTCCCACGCCTGGATCGAGCCCCAGTCGTGCGCCACGACGTGCACCGGCTCGTCCGGGCTGACGGCGGCGGCCACCGCGAACAGGTCGCGCGCGAGCACCGGCAGCCGGTAGGCGGCCAGCCCGCGCGGCGCGGACGACGCCCCGGCGCCGCGCACGTCGTAGGTGACGACGTGGAACGCCTCGGCGAGCACGTCGGCCACGCCGTCCCACACGCGGTGCGTGTCGGGGAAGCCGTGCACCAGCAGGACGGTCGGCGCGGACCGGTCGCCGCGCTCGAAGACCGCCAGCCGCGCGCCCTCGGACTCCACGTACCTCATAGTTACTCCCGGGTAACTCGGCAAGCCCCGTCACCGTAGCCGAGGTCGCCGCCGTCCCGCCGGCCGAGGAGCACGGGCGCGCGGCCCCCGCTGCCCGCGCCGAAGAGTGGCGAAACTCTCCCGAACGGGTGAACCGACTGCGGGGTGGGTACGGACCCCAGGACGTGCCCGTGCCCACGAGGAGGTGCCCGTTCCGTGCTCGCAGCCGTCCTGACCTTCGCCGGCTCACTGCTCGTCGCCCTGGTGGTGGTGACCCTCGTCCACCGGGTGGTCCGCCGCATCGGCAAGCGGTCCGCCCTGTTCGCGGGTCTCGCCCGGTACGCGCACAAGCCCGCCCTCGCGGTGGCCGTCCTGGTCGCCGTCCAGTTCTCCTTGGGATTAGTCGCACGAGGCGACTGGCGGCCCGGCGTGCTGCACGCGACGGGCATAGCGCTCATCCTCGCCGGCGCGTGGCTGCTCGCCGCGCTGCTCGTGGTGATCGAGGACGCGACCCTCGCCCGCATCCGGGTCGACGTGTCCGACAACCGGCACGCCCGGCGCGTGCACACGCAGATCACGTTGGTCCGGCGGGTCACCGTGGTCGTGGTGAGCGTGCTCGCCGCCGCCGCGGTGCTCATGACGTTCCCGAGCGCGCGCGCCGCCGGCACCTCGATACTGGCCTCGGCCGGTGTCATCGGCGCCATCGCCGCCCTGGCGGCGCAGTCGCTGCTGGGCAACGTGTTCGCGGGCGTGCAGGTCGCGTTCAGCGACGCCGTGCGGCTCGACGACGTGGTGGTCGTGGAGAAGCAGTGGGGCCGCATCGAGGACATCACGCTGACCTACGTCGTCGTGCACCTGTGGGACGACCGGCGGCTCATCCTGCCCACGTCGTACTTCATGAAGACGCCGTTCGAGAACTGGACGCGCACCCAGTCCGCGCTGCTCGGCACCGTCGAGCTGGACCTCGACTGGACGGTGCCGGTCGAGGACCTGAGGCAGGAGCTGCGGCACGCCCTGGAGGGCACCGACCTGTGGGACGGCCGCGTGTGCGTGCTCCAGGTGACCGACGCGGTCGGCTCGTTCGTGCGGGTGCGGGCGCTGGTCAGCGCCTCGGACGCGGGCCGGCTGTGGGACCTGAGGTGCGTCGCGCGCGAGCACCTGGTGGCGTGGCTGCGGTCCCACCACCCCTCGGCGCTGCCGCAGGTGCGGGTCCGCGAGCTGCCCCGGGCCGCCGGTCGCGTGGTCGAGCAGCCGCCGAACGGCTCGGTCGACAACAGGGTGTTCGGCGAGAGCGCGGACGGCCAGGAGCGGGTGCAGGCGTTCAGCGGGCCGGAGCAGCCCGCCGTGCAACCGAGGTGAGGCCGTGTCCCGTCCTGGAGGCGTGATGAGAAGACTGCTGGTGGTCGGCTGCCTGGGCGTGGCGCTGGCGGGCTGCGGGGCGCACCCCGCGCCGGCCGGCTCACCCGACCCGCTCACCACCGCACCGCGGAACAGCGCACCGGAGGTGGCGGTGCCGTCCTCGTTGAGCCCCCGGGGCGAGGAGTCGGTGGCGGAGGCGAAGGCCGGCGGCGTGCCCACCGTGACCCTGACCATCGCCACCGACCAGGGCCGGGCCGGGGACGTCGTGGCCGCGCTGGAGCGCCTGGGCGCGACCGTGGAGGCGTCGGACGCGGCGACCGGCCACGTGCGGGCCGTCGTGCCGGTGGACCTCGCCGTGGACGTGCCCGCCCTGTCCGGCGTGAAGCAGGTCGACGTGGACCAGCCGCTGTCCAACCGCGACCCGGAGCCGTAAGAGGCGACCCGGAGCCGTAGAAGGCGACCCGGAGCCGTGAAAAGGCCCGGGGCCACCCCGCGCGTGCGGAGTGGCCCCGGGTCGTTCGTCGATCGGTCGGACGACGTCGGTCAGACGACGTTCTGCACGACCACCGCGCTGCGGCCGACGACCGCGCCCTCCGCGGTCTGCACGGTCAGCTCACCGCGCAGCACGCGGCCGGCACCGGCCTGGCCCAGGGCCGTGACGGTGCCCGGCACGGTCCACGACGAGCCGGCCACGTGGTCGGCGTTCGCGTCGGCCACCGCGACCGAGCCGAGGCCCGCGGCGGTGAAGACGTCGATGTAGTCGTACTCCGTGGTGCCCGCGGGCACCTCGTAGCCGTCGACCTGGACGCGCCAGGCGCCCGCCGCCGGGTTGGGGATCGTCACCGACTCCTCGGAGTCGCCGTCCGCCTGCTGCTTGGCGAGCACGCAGGTGCCCGTGGTGCAGTTGTAGACGAACAGGTCGAGGTCGGCGGCCACGTCACCGGTGCCGCCGATCGTCGCGCGCAGCTCCGACGAACCCGGCGCCACGGTCAGGTCGTAGACCTGCGACGCGCCGTCCGCGATGGACGGGCGGGCGACCTTCGCGCTGCCCAGGGGACCGCCCACGAGCCGGCCGTTGAACGCGGCCAGCGTGTTGGTGACGGTGTAGGCGCGCTCCACCGGGGTGCCCGCGGTGGCGGACGGGATGGTGTCCGGGTTCGGGCTGACCGTCGTGCCCAGCACCGACGCGCTCACCGAGTACGGCGCGTCACCGGTGTCGGAGGTGCGACGCGCCTCGACCACGATCTCCCACGTGCCCGGCAGGGGGTTGCTGACGGTGCGGCTGGTGGGCGAGCCACCGGCGCAGCCCGCGCCCGCGTCGGGGTTGTAGCAGTTGGTGGACGAGGTGGTGTCGAACGGCACGCCGTACGGGTCGTAGCGCAGGAAACGGACCTGGCCCTTGCCCGCCTCGCCGCCGGCCGCCAGGTCGACCTTCAGCGCGCTGGTGCCGACCGGCACCTTCACGAAGAAGGACTTCGACTGGTTGCGGGCGATGGTGCCGGTCTTGGTGACCGCGTACTTGCCCGCGGCGGTGAACTCGTCGGCCGCGAAGACGGTGTTCAGGGTGAACGCGTCGACGCCGCGGGTGGACGCGTTGTCGAGCTTCAGCACGGCCGAGTGCGCGCCCGCCGTCTTCGGCTTCACCTTGACGTCGAACGACACCGGCTTGTTCAGCGGCAGCGTGACGAGGGACTTCGACGAGAACGTGCCGTCGTTGCCCTGCCAGCGCACCGTGAACTGCTGGTTGCGGTCCGGACCCGTGGTGCGGGTCAGGGTGTAGGTGCGGGTGTACTCCTGGCCGATCACGACGCCTTCGCGGTCGTGGATGCCGATACCCGTGTTCGGGGTGGCCAGCAGCGGGGAGAGCACCGTGTTCACGGCCACCGAGGCGGTGACGTTCTGGGTGTTCGGGTGCGCGTTGAGCTGGGTCCACGCCTTCTTGGTGTCGAACAGACCAGCGCCCTGCTCGTACGCCTGGAGGGAGGAGACCCACTTGGCGCCGGACTGGATGGCGTTGCGCAGCTCGGCGACCGGCGGGCGCTGCCCGTCGTGCTCCGCCTTGTACGCCGAGATCAGCAGCGCGGCCGCGCCGGTGGCCTGCGGCGAGGCCATCGAGGTGCCGTTGAGCATCGCGTAGCCCGGGGGCAGCTCGAAGGTGCCGGCGACGGGGCCGGGCACCTGCCACTGCGGGGTGGTGGAGATGGCCGAGCCGGGCGCGACGATGTTCGGCTTGAAGCCGCCGTCCTCGCGCGGGCCGCGGGAGGAGAAGCCGTGCAGGCCCTCCTTCTGCTTGGTCACCGAACCGTAGTTCGACAGCCAGGTGTCGGCGGTGATGTACGAGCCGACGCTCATCGCGTCCGTGGTCACCGACGGGTCGCCGACGGTGTTCGCGCCCGCGCCGCTGTTGCCGGCGGAGATGAACACCTGGATGTTGTACTCGGCGATGGTGCGGTTGTAGAGCTCGGACCGCGCGTTGTTGCCGTCGTTGAGCGCCGGCAGGCCGCCGATGGAGATGTTGACGACGTCGGCGCCGTTGCGCGCCGCGTACAGCAGGCCGTCGATCAGGCCGCTGTTGGTGCACGACGGGGTGGTGAGGCAGACCTTGACGGCCATCAGCTTCGCGCCGGGGGCCGCGCCGGTCATCTTGCCGCCGAACATCTTGTTGGCGGCGGTGATGCCCGCGACGTGCGTGCCGTGCTGGGCCGAGATGCCGATGTTGACGTACGCGGTGCCCGCGTTGTCGTAGATCGACCGGTCGGTCTGCACGACGAAGGCGATGGTGTCGAGCACCGGGGTCGACGGGTTGTCGACGCCGAAGTGGCCGACGTCCTTCTTGTACTTGTAGTCGATCATCGCGGTCTGGTCGGTGAAGTCGCCGTCACCGTCCACGTCCACGCGGACTTCCTTGGTGGTGACGTCCTGCAGGACGCCGAACGCGTCCACGCGGTCACCGTCGCGGTTGATGTCGCCGCCGGTCTCGCTGGCCGCCAGGCCCAGGTCGCCCGAGGACTCGCGGAACAGGCCGAAGCTGTAGGGGCCGCCGGCGGTCGGGGCCTTGTAGGTGGCGCCGCCGCTGGTGAACGTGCCGGTGAACCGACCCGCGACCTGCACCCACGTGCCGTCGCCGGAGTTCGTGGCGTTCGCGTTGTACCAGTCGACGATCTTGCGCTCACCGGTCGTGGTGGTGGCCAGCGCCGGGTGGTCCAGGTCGATGCCGGAGTCCATGATCGCGATGGTGGTGCCGCGACCGTCCCACTTGGGGTTCTGGTCCGTGAACTGCGCCGCGTTGGTGTCCTGCGTCGGCATGTACGGGTTCTTCTTGGGCGTCTTCGCGCCCGGCGCCGGCTGCGGCAGCGGGGTGGTCGCGCCCTCCGGCTTGGGGTCGTCGAGCTCGACGAGCCCGTCGACGTCCACCGCGTTCACGGAGGCCAGCTTCGCCGCCTTCTCGGCGTTGGCGCGGGGCACCGACACCTTGAGGTAGTCGACGTCGGCCTCGGTCTTCTCGACGACACCGCCGAGGGCCTTGAGGTCGTTGGCGGCGGAGTCCAGCTTGCCCTCTTCGGCGGCTACCAGGAGCGTGACGTTGTCCTTGCCGGCCTTCTCGGCCTCGGCGAGGAGCTCCAGGTCCTGCTTGTCGAGTTGCTTGTCGGCGGGCGCGGGCGCGGTGGTGGGCGCTTCCTGCGCGAGTGCCGGAGCGGCGGCGAAGCCGAACCCAGTGGTGCCCAGCACGGCGGCCAGCAGGGCCGCACTGGTGCGGTGTCTCCACCGGCTTCCTGAGTTGATCACGGCGCAAACCCTTCGTGGGGAAAGATAGGCGCAAGCACATCTCCCCGGGTCACGCCGGGCAATAGGACGAACAGCCCCATACGGAAGTCCTAATTGGACTGTTCAGGCTATTGCGCGAACGCGCGAGAAGTGCCGCACGACTCGGGAACGGGCGCGACACGTCCAGTCAAGAGCCGACCGGCCGGAATGTCAAACACTGTCAACGGTGAACCGGTGACGTGCGTCGGAAATCGGTAACAAATCGCACATCGGCGCGATGGCGAGCACACTGGTCGGCACCGTGGACGCCGAACCGATCGACCGGGTCGCCGACGAGCTGTACGCCCTGCCGCCGGCGGAGTTCGTCGCGGCCAGGGACGCCCACGCCCGGCTCGCCGCCGACCGGGGCGACCGGGCGCTGGCCAGGCAGATCGGGGCGCTGCGCAAGCCGACCGCGTCCGCGTGGGCGCTCAACCTGCTGGCCCGCGAGGCCCCGACCGACCTGGCCGGCGCGGTGGCCCTGGGCGACGAGCTGCGCACCGCCCAGGAGGAGCTGCGCGGCGGCGCGCTGCGGGAGCTGGGGACGCGGCGGCGGGCCGTGCTGGGCGGGCTGGTGCGGCGGGCGGAGGAGCTGGCCGAGCAGTCCGGGCGACCGCTCGGCCCGGACGCCGTCCAGCAGGTGCGCGCCACGCTGACCTCGGCGTTGGCCGACGCCGTGCTGGCGGCCCGCATCCGCGCCGGCCGCCTCGTGAAGCCGGCCGAGCGGTCCGGGTTCGGGCCGTCGCGGGCGGGCGCCGCGCCGGTGCCCGACGACCTGGCCCCGCGCCGCGAGCAGCGCCGGGAGCGGCAGCTCGCCCAGGCCCGCGACGACATCACCGCCGCCCGCGAGGACGTCCGCAAGGCGGACGCCACCGTCACCGAGGCCGAACGGGTGCTGGAGGAGCGCGAGGAGCGCAGCGCGGCCGTGCGCGCCGAGCTGCGGCAGGCGCAGAAGGCCGAGCAGGAGGCCGCGACGGCCGCCGAGCGGGCGCGGCGCCGCGCCGACAACGCCCGGCAGAGGCTCGCGAAGGCGGAGACCAGGATGACCGAGCTGCGCGGCGACGCGTGACCTGCGGCGACGGTCCACCCGCGCCTGACCTGGGGTGATGCGCGACACGCGGGCGTCATCCGGGGAACACCCGTTCGACACCGGCCGTTCTACCAGTGGTCGGCACGTGGACGCCGCACCGCACGTCAGGACCGCAGGGGCCACTCCCCCCGGGCCCCGACGCGGTACCTCTCCCCGAGACGTGGCAGGTGCGCCCACGCACGCCCGACCGCCGTCGGCCGGACGGTTCCCCCACCGAACGGCCGACGGCCTCCGACCCCCTCCCCCGGAAGCGGTCAGACCATGTACTGGTCGTGCCGCGCGTACAGCTCGGTCCACTCCTCCGGGCTGAGCCGCCGACCCGATTCGCCGATCTCCGCGAGTTCGCGGAAGTACTCCTCGCGGGCCGGGCCGGGCGCGAACAGGATCAGCATCGACGCGGGCTCGTCGGTGTCGTTGCGGAACGCGTGGACGCCGCCCTCCGGCACGTGCAGGAAATCACCGGGCGCGGCGTCGACCCACGTTCCGCCGTCGAACAGCCGGACCGTTCCGGAGAGCACGTAGAACGACTCCGAGAACGTCCGGTGGAAGTGCGCGGCCGGACCGCCCGCGCGCGGTCCCATCCGCCACTCGAACACGCCGAACCGACCGCCCGTGACGTCACCCGGGCCCACCAGCCGGGCCTGCGTGAGCGGTCGGTCGACGGTCGGCACGTCGGCCACCGGCCGCCACACCGCGCTGATCTCGCCCGCGTCACCCGTGTACGGCGTGCCACCCGTGTACGACATGGGGTCCCCCTCCTCCGGCGCGTCCACCGCGACCGACGATGTGTCGAAAATGAAACTTATTCAAATACAGCCGGCCTCGACCTTCGACCTAGACTCGTCCGATGCCACATGACGCGGACGTCATCGTCGTCGGCGCGGGTCTCGCGGGCCTCGTCGCCACCGCCGAACTGGTCGACGCCGGCCGCAAGGTCATCCTGCTCGACCAGGAGCCCGAGGCGTCGCTCGGCGGCCAGGCGTTCTGGTCGTTCGGCGGGCTGTTCCTCGTCGACTCGCCCGAGCAGCGCCGGCTCAAGGTCCGCGACTCCGCCGAGCTGGCGCTCCAGGACTGGCTGGGCTCGGCCGCGTTCGACCGGCCCGAGGACCACTGGCCGCGCAAGTGGGCCGAGGCGTACGTGCACTTCGCGGCGGGCGAGAAGCGGTCCTGGCTGCACGCCATGGGCGTGCGCTGGTTCCCCCTCGTGCAGTGGGCCGAGCGCGGCGGGTACCTGGCGGGCGGGCACGGCAACTCCGTGCCGCGGTTCCACGTGACGTGGGGCACCGGGCCGGGCATCGTCGCGCCGTTCGAGCGGCGGGTGCGCGAGGGCGTCGCCCGCGGCCTGGTGGAGCTGCGCTTCCGGCACCGCGTCACCGGCCTGTCCGTGACCGGCGGCGTGGTGGACGGCGTGACCGGCGAGGTGCTGGAGCCCAGCGCGGTCGGGCGCGGCGAGCCGTCGTCCCGCGCGGTCGCGTCGGACTTCGCGCTGACCGCGCAGGCCGTCGTCGTCACGTCCGGCGGCATCGGCGCGAACCACGAGCTGGTGCGGCGGAACTGGCCGTCCCGGATGGGCACGCCGCCCGAGCACATGCTGTCCGGCGTGCCCGACCACGTGGACGGGAAGATGCTCCAGGTCGTCAACGCCGCCGGCGGCGAGGTCGTCAACGAGGACCGCATGTGGCACTACCCGGAGGGCATCGCCAACTACGCGCCGGTGTGGGGCAGGCACGGCATCCGCATCCTGCCCGGCCCGTCGTCGCTGTGGCTCGACGCCACCGGGTCCCGGCTGCCCGTCCCGCTGTTCCCCGGCTTCGACTCGCTGGGCGCGCTGGAGCACATCGTCAAGACCGGGCACGGCTACTCGTGGTTCGTGCTCAACTCGCGGATCATCGGCAAGGAGTTCGCGCTGTCCGGGTCGGAGCAGAACCCCGACCTGACCGGCAAGGACGTGCGTGCCGTGCTGAAGCGGGCGCTGCCCGGCGCCGTGGCCCCGGTCGAGGAGTTCGCGAAGCGCTCCGACGAGTTCGTCTTCGGCCGCACCGCCGCCGAGCTGGCCGAGGGCATGAACGCCCTGACCGGCGCGTCGCTCATCGACGCCGGCGCCCTGCACCGCACGATCGTGGAGCGCGACCGCCAGGTCATCTCCGGGCTGGGCAAGGACGCCCAGGTCAACGCGATGCGCGAGGCCCGCAGGTTCCTGACCGACAAGCTCATCCGCGTGGTGGAGCCGCACCCCCTGCTGGACCCGAAGGCCGGGCCGCTGATCGCCGTGCGCCTGTCCGTCCTGACCCGCAAGACCCTGGGCGGCCTGCACACCGACCTGTCCGGTCGCGTCCTGCGTTCCGACGGCACCCCGCTGCCCGGCGTCTACGCCGCCGGCGAGGCGTCCGGCTTCGGCGGCGGCGGCGTCCACGGCTACCGGGCCCTCGAAGGCACCTTCCTCGGCGGCTGCCTCTTCTCCGGCCGAACCGCCGGCCGAGCCGCCGCCACCGCCACCGCCTAACCCGCGAGAGTCCAACGCTCAGACCCCGAGAGTCCAACGCTCAGGACCCTTGAGTTCTACATTCGCGCCTAACGCTGTAAGGCCCGAACGTAGAACTCACCGGGCCTGGACGTTGGACTCTCGCGACCTGGACGTTGGACTCTCGCGACCTGGACGTTGGACTCTCGGGGCCTGGGGGTTGGACTCTCGCGGTCAGGGGTGGGGTACCAGGTCCAGTTTGCGGGCCACGTCGTCGGCGTCCGCCAGGCGCAGGTCGCGGTACAGGCGGAGGGCGGAGAGCCAGTGCGGGCGGGCGGCGTCGGGGCCCTCCGACTGCTCCAGGACGTCGCCTATCGCACGGTGGCAGAGGGCTTCCTGGTAGCGGTCGCCCAGGCGGACGGCCAGGGCCAGGCCGGCCCGGTAGGACTCCAGGGCCTCGTCGGCACGCCCCAGTTGCTGCGAGGCCGCGCCGACGGTGTGGAGGGTCGCGGTGTGCGCCTTGGACGGTGCCGAGGGGAAGAGGCCCAGGGCCTCGGTCGCGTGCCGGAGCGCCTCCTCCGGCTGGTGCTTGCGCAGCAGCACGTTCGCCAGGTTGTTCTGCACGCTCGCCTGCGACCGCTTGTCGCCGACCTCGCGCGCGACCTCCAGCGCCTCCAGGATCACGGCCTGCGCGCGGTCGAGCTGGTCGTCGGCCATCAGGCAGTAGCCGAGGTTCGCCAGGGCCGCCAGCTCCAGGTCCCGGTCACCGCCCGCCAACGACGCCGCGCGCGTGCACGCCTCGATCGCCTCGTCGATCCGCCCCAGGTCGGCCAGCGTCGAGCCGAGCCGCAGCAGGAACGTCGCCTCGGCGTACCCGTCCCCCAGCGACCGCGCGGCGACCAGGCCGATCCGGCACAGCGCCAGCCGGTCCAGCCGGTTGCCGCGCCGGAAGTGGAACGCGTCCAGGCACAGCGCGAGCTGCCACGTCCGCTCCCGGTGCCCGGAGTTGAGCGCCATGTCCAGCGCCAGCCCCAGGTTCGCCTCCTCCAGCGTGAACCAGTCCAGCGCGGCGGCGTGCGACGGCAGCTCCGGGAACGACGCGGGCCGGTGCTCGGGCGGCCCGAACGGTCGCACGTGGTCGGACAGGTGCGCCCGCGCCGAGTCGGCGACGTGCAGGTAGTAGTCGAGCAGCCGCCCGGTGGCGACCTGGTTGTCCACGTCGGACTCGGTCGCCGCGAGGTGGTGCGTGAACAGCCGCACGAGGTCGTGCCGCGAGTACCGGTCGGGCGTGGACTCGTGCAGCAGGTTCGCGTACGCGAGCGTGCGCAGGTGGGTGCGGGCGCTCACCGCGTTGATGTCGAGCAGCGCCGCCGCCGCGTAGCTGTCGAGGTCGGTGCCGGGGTGCAGGCCCAGCCGCCGGAACAGCCTGGCCGCGCCCTCCGGCAGTTCCCGGTAGCTCACCGCCAGCGCCGCGTGCACCCCGCGCCCCGCCTCGGGCAGCGACAGCGCGGACAGCCTGCCCTGCTCGTCGCGCAGCTCGTCGACCAGCGACTGGATCGTCCACCGGGGTCGGGACGCCAGCCGCGCGCCCGCGATCCGCAGCGCCAGCGGCAGCCGGTCGCACAGCTCGCACAGCTCGGCGACGGCCTCCGGCTCCTGGTCGATGCGCTGCCGCCCGAGCAGCGCGGCCAGCAGGTGCTCGGCGCTCTCCTCGGGCAGCGTCGGCACGTGCAGCGACGTCGCGCCCTCGGTGACGACGAGGTCGTCGAGCCGGTGCCGCGACGTGACCAGCACCAGGCACCGGGCCGAGCCCGGCAGCAGCGGCCGGACCTGCTCGGCGGACCGGGCGTTGTCCAGCAGCACGAGCACCCGCCGCCCGGCGAGCAGCGACCGGTACTGGGCGGCCTGGTCCTCCAGGTCCGCGGCGATCTGCGAGTCGGTCAGCCCGAGGGCGCGCAGGAAGCCGACGAGCGCGACCCGCGGGTCCAGCGGCTCGGTCTCGTCGAACCCGCGCAGGTTCACGAACAGCTGGCCGTCCGGGAAGCCGCCCGCCGCCCGGTGCGCCCAGCGCAGCGCCAGCGCCGTCTTGCCCACCCCGGCCGGGCCGACGAGCAGGCCGATCGCCGAGTCCTGGCCGGTCAGGCTGGTCTCCAGGTCGGACAGCTCCAGCTCGCGCCCGACGAACCCGCGGTGCTCGCGCGGCAGCTGGGCGGGCGCGCGTTCCACGACGGCGGGCTTCGGCGCGGTGTCGCCCGCGAGCACCGTCTGGTACGCCTCGCGCAGCTCCGGCCCCGGGTCGACGCCCAGCTCCTCAGCGAGCCTCTCGCGGGTGCGGTGGAACAGCTCCAGCGCCTCGGCCTGCCGCCCCGTCCAGTGCAGGCCGAGCACGAGCCGGGCCACGAGGGCCTCGCGCAGCGGGTTGACGTCCACCGCGTCGCGCAGCGCGGACACCACCTCGGCGGCCCGGTCGAGCCGGAACAGCCGCGTCGCCAGGTCCTGGACGGCCACCAGCCGCTGCTCCTCCAGCCGCGCGGACACCGCCTCGCGCAGCTGGTCGCCGGGCACGTCGGCGAGCACCGGTCCCCGCCACAGCGCCAGCGCCTCGCGCAGCACGACGACGGCGCGCTCGTCGTCGGCGTCGCGGGCGGTGGTGACCAGGTCCTCGAAGCGGAGGGCGTCGACGGCGTCGCGGGTACCGGTGAGCACGTAGCCGGGGGCGCGGGTGACGAGGGACACCCCCTCCGCGAGCACCTTGCGGAGTTGGGCGATATGTCCTTGAAGGGCGGCTTTGGCCTGCGGTGGCGGTGAGCCGTCCCACACCAGGTCGAGCAGCCGGTCGCCGGACACCACGCGGTTCAGCTCCAGCGCGAGGGCCGCCAGGACGGTCCTGCGCTTCGCGGCACCCAACCGGACGGCTTCCCCACCTGCGGAAACCAGCTCAACGGGGCCGAGCAGGTTCACCCGCATGCTGAAGACCTTTCGGCGTTGTCACCGTGTGGTCACCGAGTTTCGCACAGTCGTTCGCGCGTTCCCGCAGGCCGCGTTGGGGGCGCGTTGGCCAGGCGTTGGAGGGGACCGTCAGGCTGGCTTCAGTCCAGCAGCCTGCCTTCGCGAGGGATACCCGATGTACATCGCCGAACCGGGGGATGAAGCGGCCCCGCCCCAGGCCGTTCCGCGCACCGTGACCGAACCCCTGACCGTCGGCGGGCAGGTGGTGGCGCTCCAGGAGACGGTGAACTCCGGGCAGGTGTCGCTCGACCCCGCGACGGGCGAGGAGATGCGCAGGATGCTCCTGGAGCAGATGGACCAGGTCGACTCCTGGCTGGAGCGCGCGGGCCGGCTGGCCCGCCCCGCGCCGCTGGGCGCGAACCCCGTCGGCGACCGGATGGCGCACAAGTTCGAGACCCGCGCCGACGGCGACCCCCGGTCCTTCGTGGCCGTGATGACGGCGTACCGCGAGGTCCTCCAGCAGACCCACGACTCCGTGCAGAGCGCGATCCGCAACTTCACCGCGGTCGACGAGGAGCACGGCAGCGAGCTGACCAGGCTGAGCGGGAACTGACGGGAGCCGGCGAGATGAAGCAGCTGAACCCGGACGACATCGACATCGTCCTCACCGACCCGCAGAACTGGGCGTCCCGGTCGCACCGCGAGCTGTACGAGGCGGTGCACAACAACAACGACCCCGGCCAGACCGGCGAGATCGGCGCGGAGTGGGGCCAGTTCGGCACCGAGCTGACCGAGTCCGCGCGGCTGATCAACGAGCGGGTGGCGCTCACCGAGTCCGGCTGGACCGGCAACGCCGCCGACGCGGCGCGCACCGCGCTCAAGATGCTCGCCGACTGGGTGACCGACACCGCCGAGACCGCGGTCGAGGTCGGCAAGCGCGTGCAGGACCAGAGCCAGATCATGCAGAACGCGCGGGCGTCCATGCCCGAGCCGGCCGACTTCAACTGGGACCAGGCGACGGGCACGTTCACCGCGGGCGGCATCCAGGGGCTCATGAGCTCCGCCGCCGACGTGCAGGCCGCCAACGAGCAGTCCCGCGCGCTGCACGAGCACGCCGTGACGGTCATGAGCACGATGGAGAACGAGTCGCGCGCGGTCGACCAGACCACGCCGCTGTTCACCCCGCCGTTCAACCCGGTGACCGGCCGCACCGAGGAGCCGCAGGTGATGGCGTTCGCCACCTCCGGCGCCCCCACCCTGGGCGACGCGTCGGACGCGACCCGGGTGAGCGGCACGACCGCCGCCGCGCCGATGGCCGCCTACCAGTCGTCGCAGTCGCAGGCGTACCAGCCGGTGTCGGGCACGAGCGCGCAGTCGGCGCCGGCCTACACCGCGCCGTCCGGTTCCGGCGGCGCGCCGGCGGGTGCGGCCGCCTACTCGGGCGGCCCGGTCCCGACCGGCTCGTACACCGGTCCGACCGGCTCCTACACCGGCCCGTCCGGGTCGTACGGCGGCAGCACGCCACTGGCCCCGGCCGCGACCTACCGGCCCGAGGGCACCACGGCCGCCGCGGCGGCGGCCCAGGTGCCGGTGGCCAACCCGTACACCCCGCCGGCGAGCTCCTACACGCCGCCGTCGAGCGCGTACAACCCCGGCGGCTCGGGCTACGTGCCGCCCGCAGGCCAGTACAACCCGCCCGGCAGCAGCGGCTACGTGCCGCCGTACCAGCCGGCCAACCCGAACTCGGTGCCGCGGCAGGGCGGCGGGACGCTGCCGCCGGGCGTGAAGCCCCCGACGTACGTCCCGGCGGGCAGCCCCGGCACGCCCCCGGTGACCGGTCTGCCCGGCACGGGCGGCGGCGGCACGGGCGGCGGCGGTGCCGGTGGCGGCGCGCCCCGCATCCCCACCGGCGGCATGCCGGGTGGCTTCGGCGGTGGCGGTGCCGGCGGTTTCGGCGGCGGCGGCGCGGGCGGCTTCGGCCCCACGGGCTCCGGCGGCGCGGGCGGTTTCGGCCCGGCCGGTTCCGGCGGCGCCGGCGGTGGCGGCACGATGGGCGCGG
>NZ_JBPKJK010000116.1:0-29563 GCF_051756985.1 Saccharothrix sabaoui | reverse complement strand
CCGGCGAGGTGGTCGGCGTGCCGGTGGCCACCGACGAGCAGCTCACCTCGGCGCGCGGGCAGGGGCGGGCGTTCACCGAGGCGATCCCGGCGGGCCGCGTGCACCTGCAACCGGTGCTGCTGGACCGCGACCGGGTCGCCGTCGTCGAGGCGTTCGTGCCCGAGGCCGAGCTGTCGCGCGGCGTGGACCAGGCGCTGTTCGCGCTCAGCGGCGTGGCCGTGTCCCTGGTGCTGGCCTCCGTGCTCGTCGCCGACCGCCTCGGGGCGCGCGTCGTCAAGGCCGCCAAGGCCCTCGCCGAGGGCGCCCGCGGCATGGGGCGGGGCGACCTCGCCACCCGCGTCACGCCCAGCGGGCCGCCCGAGCTGCACGACGCGGGCGGCGCGTTCAACCGCATGGCCGACCGCATCGGCCAGCTCGTCGCCGCCGAGCGCGAGGTCCTCGCCGACCTGTCGCACCGGCTGCGCACCCCGCTCACCGCGCTGCGGCTGGACTCCGAGACGCTCGGCGCGGACAGCAACGCCAACCGCGTGCGCCAGGCCGTGCACGCCCTCGAACGCGAGGTCGACGAGCTCATCCGGGCCGCCCGCCGCCAGCTCGACGACCCCGGCGGCAGCCGCTGCGACGCCGCGGAGGTCGTGCGCGACCGCCTGGTGTTCTGGTCGGCGCTGGCCGACGACCAGCAGCGGCTGTGGAACCTGCGCGGCACCGAGCGCAGCGCGCTGGTCCCGCTGACCCGCAGCGACCTCGCCGCGGCCATGGACGCCCTGCTGGGCAACGTCTTCCGGCACACCCCCGAGGGCACCGGGTTCGTCGTCGCCCTGTTCCACCGGTCCGACCTGGTGGTGGTCGTCGTCGAGGACGCCGGGCCCGGCATCGACGACCTGGAGTCGGCGCTGCGGCGCGGCAGCAGCGGCGCGGGCTCCACCGGGCTGGGCCTGGACATCGCCCGCCGCGCCGCCGAGGCCACCGGCGGCTCGCTGGTCGTGGACCGGGGCCCGCTCGGCGGCACCCGCGTGCAGCTGCGGCTCGGCCGGGTCGACGGGGCCTGATCCCCGCGTGCCCCCGCGCCGGGCGCCGCAGTGTCCGCCCACCCGGCTTGCGCGCACCTTGTGCGAGGTTTAAATATTCCTTAAAAAATGATTCGTTGACAATTCTCGGGAACTCGATAGGCTTATTTTGGAATTGAGGTCGACCGCAGCGCTCCCAACCTGCCTGGTCCCGCTCGGTTCCCTGTTCGGTGCGACGACCGCAGGGCGTTACCCTGCACAAAGCGTCCATGCGGTCGTCGCGCCCGAAATGCCGTCGAATGCAGATCGAGGTTGCCGCGTGTCGCGCAAGAGTCGAGTTCTGCCCCTGCTCGCCGTCGTCGCCGGACTGGGCCTGACCGGGTGCGAGCACCCCGACGGGCTGGCCCTGGTCGCGGCGAGCGCGAGCGTCGGGGTGAGCGCCGCCCCGCGCACCGACGGCTTCGCGCAGCCCACCACCCCGACGCCCTCCGCGACGTCGGTGCCGGCGTCCGACGCCGCCCCGACGACGACCACCACGACCGAGACCGCGACCTCGACGACCGGGCAGCCGCCCACGACCACCCGGCCCACGACCACCCGGCCCCCGGCGCCCCGGCCCGAGGCGCCGGCACCCGCGCCCGAACCGGCCGCGCCGGTCCGGACCGAGGTCGAGCCGGCCGAGGCGAAGGTCGTGGAGCTGACCAACGCCGAGCGCGCCGCCAACGGCTGCCCCGCCCTGACCGCCGACGACCGGCTCGGCCGGGCCGCCCGCGCGCACAGCGCCGACATGGCCGCGCGGAACTACTTCTCGCACACCTCGCTCGACGGCCGCTCGTTCGTCGACCGGGTCAAGGCCGCCGGCCACCCCGGTCCCGGCGCGGAGAACATCGCCGCCGGCCAGCGCACCGCCGAGGCCGTCGTCAAGGGCTGGATGGAGTCACCCGGCCACCGGGCGAACATCCTCAACTGCGAGCTCAAGACCCTCGGCGCGGGCATGGCGCGCGGCGGTTCCTACGGCACCTACTGGACCCAGAACTTCGGCTGGTGACCGTCGCCCCCGGCGGGCAGCTCGTCCAGCACCAGCACCGTGTGGCTGGAGGTCACGTCCGGCATCGTCTGGAGCCGCGACAGCACCAGGTCGCGCAGGCTGTGCGCGTCCGGGGCGCGCACCAGCAGCACCAGGTCGTAGTCGCCCGACACCAGCGCGCCGTGCCACACCTCGGGGATCTCCATCACCCGCTGCCGCACGGCCTTCCACGAGTGCTGGCTGATCTTGAGGTAGACGTAGGCCGAGATGCCGAAGCCGTAGCGCTCCGGGTCGACCACCGCCGCGTACCCGGTGACGACGCCGTCCCGGTGCAGCCGCTCCACCCGCGAGTACGCGCTGGCGCGCGAGATGTGCAGCTTCTCGGCCAGCGCGCGCATCGACATCCGCCCGTCCGCGCGCAGCGCCTCCACGATGCGCCGGTCGAGCGCGTCGAGCGGTGCCGAATGTCCAGCCCTGGCCGTCATGCGGTCGACGATAACCCGCCCGCGCGGCCGTTCGTCCAGGAAAACCGCCCGGACCTGGATCATTGGCCGGTGTGACGCGGACCATGCCCTCCATCTCGCAACCCGAGACACCGTGAGACACCGGAGGAGCCCATGGCCCGCACCCGCGCGCCCGAGCGGACGTTGCTGCCCAGCGAGGAACCGCTGTCGCTGCTGCGCGAGGACGGCTCGCCGGTCGGGGACCCGCCGCTGGCGATGCCCGACGACGACGTGCTCGTGGAACTGCACCGGCGGATGGTCGTCGGCCGCCGCTTCGACACCCAGGCCACCGCGCTGACCAGGCAGGGCCGGCTGGCCGTGTACCCGTCGTCGCGCGGGCAGGAGGCGTGCGAGGTCGGCGCGGTGCTGGCGCTGCGCGAGCGGGACTGGCTGTTCCCCACCTACCGCGACTCGGTCGCCCTGGTCACCCGGGGCGTCAGCCCGCTGGGCACCCTCACCCTGCTCCAGGGCGGCTGGCACCTCGGCTACGACCCCTACGAGCACCGCGTCGGCCCCCAGTGCACGCCGCTGGCCACCAACACGCTGCACGCCGTGGGCTTCGCGCACGCCGCCCGCGTCAAGGGCGAGGACACCGCCGCGCTGGTGATGCTCGGCGACGGCGCCACCAGCGAGGGCGACACGCACGAGGCGCTGAACTTCGCCGGCGTGTGGAACGCGCCCGTGGTGTTCCTGGTGCAGAACAACGGCTACGCGATCAGCGTGCCCCTGTCCAAGCAGAACGCCGCGCCGTCGCTGGCGCACAAGGGCGTCGGGTACGGCGTGCCGTCCGTGCTGGTCGACGGCAACGACGTGGCCGCCGTGTACGCGGTGGTGCGCGACGCCCTCGCGTCCGGCGGGCCGACGTGGATCGAGGCGGTCACCTACCGGATCGAGGCGCACACCAACGCCGACGACGCCTCCCGCTACCGCGACCCCGCCGAGGTCGCCGCGTGGCTCGCCCGCGACCCGGTCGACCGGATCGAGGCGTACCTGACCTCGCGGGGCCTGCTCGACGACGCCCGCCGCGAGGCCGTCGCCGCCGAGGCCGAGGAGTTCGCCGCGCACACCCGCGCGGTGATGAACGCCGACGTTGCCCACGACCCGGCGGAGCTGTTCGAGCACGTCTACGCGACCACGCCCGCGCACCTGCGCGAGCAGGCCGCCGCGCTGCGGGAGGAATTGGCATGACCGCCCTGTCCATGGCGGGCGCGCTGAACAAGGCCCTCGCCGACGCCCTCGACGCCGACCCCGGCGTGCTGGTGTTCGGCGAGGACGTCGGCGCGCTCGGCGGCGTGTTCCGGGTGACCGACGGGCTGGCCGCGCGGTTCGGCGACACGCGGGTGTTCGACACGCCCCTGGCCGAGTCCGGCATCGTCGGCACCGCCATCGGCATGGCCATGAACGGGCTGCGGCCCGTGGTGGAGATGCAGTTCGACGCGTTCGCCTACCCGGCGTTCGAGCAGATCACCAGCCACCTGGCGAAGATGCGCAACCGCACCCGCGGCCGGGTGGGGCTGCCCGTCGTGATCCGCGTGCCCTACGGCGGCGGCATCGGCGGCGTCGAGCACCACTGCGACTCGTCCGAGGCGTACTACACGCACACGCCGGGGCTGCGCGTCGTCACGCCCGGCACCCCCGACGACGCCTACCGGCTGCTGCGCGACGCCATCGACTCGCCCGACCCGGTGATCTTCCTGGAGCCCAAGCGCCGCTACTGGGCCAAGGGGGAGCTGACGTCGACCGCGGTGGGGTTCGACCGGGCGCTCGTGCGGCGGCCCGGCCGCGACGTCACGCTCATCGCCTACGGCCCCATGGTGGTCACCGCGCTGGAGACCGCCGACGCCGCCGCCGAGGAGGGCTGGGACGTCGAGGTCGTCGACCTGCGGTCGCTGGCGCCGTTCGACGACGAGACGGTGTGCGCGTCGGTGCGCAAGACCGGCCGGGCGGTGGTCGTGCACGAGGCGGCCGGGTTCGGCGGGTACGGCGCGGAGGTCGTCGCCAGGGTCACCGAGCGCTGCTTCCACCACCTGCACGCGCCCGTGCTGCGGGTCACCGGGTTCGACATCCCCTACCCGCCGCCGAAGCTGGAGGAGCACCACCTGCCGTCGGTGGACCGCGTGCTGGACGCGATCGCCCGCCTCCAGTGGGACGACGAGGTCGTGGGGAGCGCCCGTGCCTGACTTCCGCCTGCCCGACCTCGGCGAGGGCCTGACCGAGGGCGAGATCGTCACCTGGCTGGTGTCCGTGGGCGACCGGGTGGCCGTGGACCAGCCCGTGGTCGAGGTCGAGACCGCCAAGGCCGTCGTCGAGGTGCCGTGCCCGTTCGAGGGCGTGGTCAGCGCCCGGTACGGCGAGCCGGGGGAGAAGCTGGCCGTCGGCTCCGTGCTGCTGTCCGTGGGTGCCCCGTCGGACGGGGCGCCCGAGTCGTCGGAGTACTCGGGCAACGTGCTGATCGGCTACGGCACGTCCGACGCGCCCCGCCGACGCCGCCGCACGTCCCGCACCCCCGCCGCGCCCGCCGTCCCCGCGGCGCGCACGGCACCCGAGGAGGCCGCCCTCCCGACCGCTCCCGCCGCCCTCCCGACCGCCCCCGCCGTCATCTCGCCGATCGTGCGGCAACTGGCCCGGGAGAACGGCCTGCCGCTGGACCGGGTCGAGGCGACCGGCCCGAACGGCGTCATCCGCCGCGCCGACGTGGAACGCGCCCTGGCCGCCCGCACCGCGCCGGCCGCGGGTCGGCGCATCCCGCTGAAGGGCCTGCGGGGCGCGGTGGCGCGGAAGCTGGCCACCTCGCGGCGCGAGATCCCCGAGGCCACCGTGTGGGTCGACGTGGACGCGACCGGCTTCCTGGCCGCCCGCGCCGCGCTGCCGTCCGTGTCGCTGCTCGCGCTGCTGTCCCGCTTCACCGTGCTGGGGCTGAAGAAGTTCCCCGAGCTGAACTCGCGCGTGGAGGGCGACGAGGTCGTCGTGCTCGACGAGGTGCACCTCGGCTTCGCCGCCCAGACCGACCGCGGCCTGGTCGTGCCCGTCGTGCGCGACGCCCACACCCTCACCACCGCCGAGCTGGCCACCGCGATCACCGCGCACGCCGGCGCGGCCCGCGAGGGCTCCCTGCCGCCCGCCGCGCTGACCGGCGGCACGTTCACGGTCAACAACTACGGCGTGTTCGGCGTGGACGGCTCGGCGGCGATCATCAACCACCCGGAGGCGGCG
Organism: Saccharothrix sabaoui; assembly: GCF_051756985.1. Lineage (NCBI taxonomy): Bacteria > Bacillati > Actinomycetota > Actinomycetes > Pseudonocardiales > Pseudonocardiaceae > Saccharothrix > Saccharothrix sabaoui. The sequence continues at coordinate 23,813 of NZ_JBPKJK010000116.1, read as the reverse complement.
ATCCTGGGCATCGGCCGCATCATCGACCGGCCGTGGGCGGTGGACGGGCAGCTGGCCGTGCGCAAGGTGGCGCAGCTGACCCTGGCGTTCGACCACCGGGTGTGCGACGGCGGCACGGCGGGTGGCTTCCTGCGCTTCGTGGCCGACTGCGTGGAGTCCCCGGTCACCGCGCTGGCCGGGATGTAGGGGGACGCGCGCCGGCTGCCGCCCTTGAGGTGACCTCCATTGCGCCCGCCGGTGCGCGTCCGGTACTGCTCATGGGTTTCCTGCCGTCGTGACCCGGGAGCCGCCGCGTGAACCCCGACCTGCTGCGCAACTACCTCGCCCGGCACCACGTCGGGCGCCGCGACGTGCTCAGGCTGGCCGGCGCGGCCGGGGCCGCCGGGCTCGTGGGCACCGCCGGCGCCGCGACCGCCGGTGCGGCACCCGCGACCGCCGGTGCCGCGCCCGACCGGCTCGACGACGTGCCGTTCGACTACGCGGACCCGGCGAACCTGGCCGACTGGGCGCCCAGCCGGTACGGGCCCGACGACCAGCGCGGCACGCTCAACGAGGTCACCCCGGCCAAGACCGCCGCCGCACTCGGGCTGTTGCGCCCCCGCCGCGACGTCACCACCTACAACCTCGGCGAGCTGATGTGGAACGGCTTCCCCGCGTTCGCCACCGACCCGCGCCGCACCTACGAGCAGCGGCTCACCATCCAGGGGTACCCGCCGCCGCCCGGGTTCGCCGAGGAGGGCGGCGTCCTGGTCTCGCCGGAACCGCTGGGGCCCAACAAGGTCAGCGTGCACGAGGAGCGGTTCGAGGCGGAGTTCTCGTCCCGGCACCCGACACCGCTCGCCACGACCTACCAGATCGGCAGCCAGCTGGACCACCTCAACCACATCGGCGCGGCCGAGTTCTTCTACAACGGGCTGCGCGGCCCCGACATCGCCCGCGGCCACGGCACCACCCGGCTCGGCGCCGAGCACGCGGGCCCGGTCGTCACCCGCGGCGTGCTGCTGGACGTGCTCGGCGTCGTCCTCGCCCGCGGCCGGGACGAGGACCTGGCCGAACCCGCGTCCGACGGCCGGCCGCTGCTGCGCGAGAACTACCGCGTCACCGTCGAGGACATCCGCGACGCGATGGCGTTCGGCGGCGTCGACCGCCTGGAGCCGGGCGACGCCGTGCTGTTCCACACCGGCTGGAGCCGGCTGCTGACCCGCCGCGACCCGGCCGACGTCGCCCGCTGGGAGGGCGCGCGGGGCCTGCCCGGCATCTACCTGCGCGAGGCCCGCTGGCTGGCCCGCTCCCGGCCCGCGATCGTCGCCAGCGACACGTGGGCGCTGGAGGTGCTGGGCAGCCCGGCCAACGACGACGGCACCGCGTTCCCAGTCCACCAGGAGCTGCTCATGCGGCACGGCATCCGCATCGGCGAGTCCTACGTCGTGGACCGCCTCGCCGCCGACCGCGTGCACGAGTTCGTGTTCGTCGTGACCCCGCAGTACGCCCGGGGCGCCACCGCCGGCAACACCCCGCCCGCCGCCCTCGGCCAACCCCGGCGGCGCTGACGTCACATCTCCGCGGTGCCGTGCTCGCCGCCGTCGTAGCGCTCACCGGTCACCTTGGCCTTGACGAAGCTGATCACCGAGGCGATCCGGCCGCCCGGGGTGTCCCAGTACTCGGCGCCCCGGGCGGTCACCTTGAGCAGCACCACCGACGGGTCCTCCGGGCCCTGCGGCAGCCACGCCTCGACCCACTGGTTCCACAGCTCGCGCGCCTTCGCCCGGTCCTCGACGACCTCGGCCGTGCCGGAGACCGAGACCCAGGTGTCGGACGAGGTCAGCGTGACGTTCACCTCCGGGTCGGCCCGCACGTGGGCGACCTTGCGCGAGTCGCGTTCGGCGAAGAACCACAGGTCGCCGTCGAACTCGACCTCCTGCTGCGCCATCGGCCGGCTGACCGGGCGGCCGTCCGCGCCCCGCGTGGTCAGCATGCCGACCCGGATGCCCTTCGCGAGGTCGGCGACCCGGCGGACGCGGTCGGCGTGGCTCGGCTGGTCGGTCATGGCGCGCTCCTCGGGTGGGACGACGGGGTGGGTGTCGTGTACCCGGCGCCGCGTCCCGCACACCTCCGCGCTCGAACGGTGGGTCACCGGACGTGTACCCGGCGTCACATCCCACGTGTGCGTCCCGGCTCGTAGATTGGCCGCCGTGCACAAGCCCCACTACCCCGTGCGGACCCGCCGCCTGGCGCTGCGGCCGTTCACCGGGGCCGACCACGCCGCGCTGCACTCGTGGCAGTCGCGCCCCGACGTCGTGCGCTACCTCTACGACACGACCAGGACGCCCGCCCAGACCGCCGAGAGCCTCGCCCGCAAGATGGCCCTCACCTGGCCCGAGAAGGAGGGCGACCACCTGACGCTCGCGGTCGTCGCGGACGGGCGGGTCATCGGCGAGGTCAGCCTGAAGTGGGTGAGCGCGGTCCACCGGCAGGGCGAGGTCGGCTACCTCCTGCACCCCGACCACCACGGGCACGGCTACGCGACCGAGGCCGCCGCCGCGCTGCTGCACCTCGCGTTCGCCAACCTGGGCCTGCACCGCGTGGTCGCCTGCTGCCACGCCCGCAACGAGCCCTCGTGGCGCGTCATGGAACGCCTCGGCATGCGCCGCGAGGCCCACTACCGCCACCACGAGGTCTTCAAGGGCGCGTGGGCCGACGGGTTGGTCTACGCCATCCTCGACGAGGAGTGGCACCGGATGGCGGAACACCACCCGCGCCCGACCGGCGCATGATGGCGCGATGCACACGTACACCGTGGACAGCGGCGCCTACGAGCACTGGTTGGCGGACAACCAGGACCAGTACGTCATCAACGCGGAGCGGAGCCTGAACCCGGAGAACCTCGTGCTGCACAGGGCCAGTTGCCGCACCGTCAACGGCACCCCGGCCCGCGACGCCACCTGGGTGGGCGGCTACGTGAAGGTCGTCGGCACGCGCGCCGAGCTGGAGTCGGGCTACCCGACGACCCGCCCGTGCCGGCTCTGCCTCTGAGGAGCCGGGAGTGGGGCCGCGCCTGGTCTGGTACGTGAGCTACGGGTCGAACATGCACGCCGACCGGTTCGCCTGCTACCTGCGCGGCGGGACGCCGGTCGGCGCGGCGCGCGGCTACCCGGGGTGCCGCGACACGGCCGGGGCGTCGGCGACGCGCGGGCTGGAGGTGCCCGGCGGGATCTACTTCGCCACCAGGTCCCCGGTCTGGCGCGGCGGCCGGGCGTTCTACGACCCCGACCTGCCCGGCACGGCGGCCGTGCGCGCCTACCTGATCACCGCCGGCCAGTTCTCCGACGTCGCCGCGCAGGAGATGTACCGCGACCCCGGCGTCGACCTCGACCTGACCGGGGTGCTGTCCGCGCGCCGGCACGCCCTGGGGGAGGGGCGCTACGAGACGCTCGTCCACCTCGGCGAGCACGACGGCCACCCGGCGCTCACGTTCACCGCGCCGTGGGGCGCGCACGACGTGGAGCACACCAGGCCGTCCGCCGCCTACCTGGTCGTGCTGGCCGCCGGCCTGCGCGAGGCGCACGGGTGGGACCGGGCGCGGACCGCCGCCCACCTGGCCGCCGCCACGCCGTTCTGGAGCGCCCGGGAGGTCGAGGCGCTCTGCGCCGGGGCCGGGTTGTGACGAGCCCCGCGCCGACCGTACCCCGCGCCGACCGCGCCCCGGTTCCCCCCCGTCGGCGCACCCGGCCGCTGGAGGAGACCGTCGACCTGCGGCCGGACCGGTCGTGCCCGCCGCCGGTCGAACCGCTGTGGCCGGGCGCCGGCGTCGGTCCTCGTCAGGGCCGGTCGTCGTCGGCCACGGCGCGCAGGTTGCCGTCGTCACCGGCCACGCAGGACGCCGACCGCGCCGACGTGGCCAGGAACTCCGTCATGCAGCGGGCGAACTGCTCGTGGCCGCGCGCGTTGGGGTGGAACGACTCCTGCAACGCGTGGCGGGCCCGCGCCTCGTCCCGCAGGCCGTCGAAGTCCACGGTCAGCCGGGTGAACCACTCGTCCTCGGGCCGCTCGCCGCCCGCGCACGCCTCGCGGCCCTCGCCCGCGTCCGCCAGGTCGAGGAACCGGGCGCCCACCGCCGAGGCGGCCTCGCGCAGGCCCGCCGACAGCTCGGGCACCGCCCGCTCGCCGACCCAGTCCAGGTCGCCGGTGCGCAGCGGGCAACCGGCCAGGTTCTGGAGGTCCAGCGGCAGGTCGGGGCCGACCGGCGCGGCGTAGGACTGGAGCACCAGCGTGTAGGAGCGGGGCGTGTAGCCCTCGTCCTGGAGCACGCGGCGGACGTCGCGCAGCGCCCGCTCCACCTTGGGCACCATGCGGTCGACGCGGGCCTTCCACTCCCCGGCCATGGCGCCCGAGCAGTCGGCGCGGCGCTCGACCCACGCCCGCAGGCACGTGCCCAGCACGTCGGCGAACCTCGGGTCGTCGTTCGCGCCCACCGCCACCACGACCACCGACACGCGGTACCGCCGGGCGATCTCCGCCAGCCGCCGCGCCTGCGAGCCCTCGGTGTTGCGGACCTGGTCGGTGATGCCCACCTGCTCGGAGTTCGCCCCCGAGCAGGCCAGGTTGAACGCCTCGTCCACACCGGCCACGCGCGTCTTCCACACCGACGCGGCGCGCGAGCGGTGGCACCAGTTGTCGCCCTCGCCGTCCGTGCCCGGCTCGTAGTCGCCCGCGCCCTCGCCGGACATGGTGCTGTCGCCCATCGCCACGATCGCGCGCGGCGCGTCCCGCGACGGTCCCGGCAGCGCCGGGTACGGGGAGTCGCTGACCACCAGCAGCAGGGCCAGCAGCGGGAACACCAGGACAACGGCAACGGCTCGGCGCGACATCGGGACCTATCCTACGGTCACCACGCCGCCGGCGAGGACGAGCGTGCGGTCCGCCGCCCGGTGCACCTCGTCGTGGTGCGTGGCGACCAGCACGGCGGCGCCCGCGTCGGCGGCCCGGCGCAGCACGCCCACCGCGACCGGCGCGCTCACCCCGTCCAGGTGCGCGGTGGGTTCGTCGGCCAGCAGCACCGCGGGCGAGCCGATCACCGCGCGGGCCAGCGCGGCCCGCTGCTGCTGCCCGAACGACACCTCGCCGGGGTAGCGGTCGGCCAGCTCGCCGACACCCAGCTCCACCAGCAGCTCCATCACCCGGTCGAGCGACCCGCCGGCCCGGCCCAGCCTGATCGGCAGGGCGACGTTCTCGGCCAGCGTCAGCTCGGTCGCCAGGCCCAGCGCCTGCGGCAGCAGGGCGCACACCTTCCACGGCGGCGGCCCCGTCAGCACCTCGCCCGCCAGCTCCACCGTCCCGGTGTCGGCCCGGTCGAACCCGCCGAGCACGGCCAGCAGCGCGCTCTTGCCCGACCCGGACGGGCCGGACAGCGTCACCAGCTCGCCGGCCGCCACCTCCAGGTCCACGCCGCGCAGCACGTGCACCGGACCGCCCGCGTGCCGGAACGTCCGCCCGACCCCCACCGCGCGCAACGCCGTCATGCCGCCAACACCCCGTTCCGCAGGTCGAACCGCACGTCGGCCAGCGCGATCAGCCGCGGGTCGTGCGAGGCCACCACCACCGGCACCCCGCGCCGCGCCAGGTCGGCCAGCGTCTCCAGCACCAGGTCCGCCGACGCCGCGTCCAGCTGCGAGGTCGGCTCGTCGGCGAGCACCACGGTCGCGCGCCGCGCCAGCGCGCACCCGAACGCCAGCCGCTGCTGCTGCCCGCCCGACAGCGCGGGCACCTTCCAGCCGGCCGTGCCGGGCAGCCCCAGCTGCGCCAGCAGGCCGTCCACGTCCACGTCGTGCCCGGCCGCGCGGGCCGCCGCGCGCAGGTTGTCGCCCACGTCGAGGTGCCCGATCAGGTTGTCGCCCGGGTTCTGGAACACCAGCGCGACCTCGCGGCGGCGCAGCGCCCGCCGCGCCCGGTTCGACAGCCGGGCGGTGCCCCGGCCGCGCAGCTCCACCCCGCCCGAGGTGGGCCGCTCCACCAGGCTCAGCACCCGCAGCAGCGTCGACTTGCCCGACCCGGACGGCCCGGCCAGCACCGTGACGCCCGCCGCGGGCACGTCCAGCGACACGCCCGACACCGCCGTCACCACCCCCGCGGGCGTGCGGTACTCCACGCCCACGTCGGTCAACCGCAACACCCGTTCGGCGCCGGAAACCCGTTCAGCGCCAGAAACCCGTTCAGCGCCGGAACCCCGTTCAGCCACGGATCAGCTCACCCACCTTCGCCGAGCGGACCGCGCGCACCGCGACCCACGCCGCCACCGCCACCACCAGCGCGCTGCCCGCCGCCGTCGTCACCAGCACCGGCAGCGCGTCCGGCACCTCCGGCACCGGCGCGAGCCGGGGCGCGGGGTCCAGCCGGGGCACGGTGATCCCGCTGCTCACCGCGCTCGCCGCCGACCCGGCCACCAGCGCCACCGCCGCCACCGCGCCCAGTTCGAGCAGGTGGCTGCGCAGCAGCTCGGCCGGCCGCAGGCCCATCCGGGTGCTGAACGCGCCGGACAGCGCGTTCTGCCGCCGCCGCACCTCCACCGCCAGCAGCAGCGCGATGGCCGCGACCACCGCGAGCACCGCGCCGAGCGCCGTGACGAAACCGAACGTCCACTGGATCGTCAGGAACGGCAGGCCCTGCACGGCCTTGGACTTCTCGCCGACGTTGCGGTATTTCACCCCCGCCGCCGTCAGCGCCGCGGTCAGCTCGCCCAGCGGTTTGGACGACCACACGTACCAGGAGCCGACGTCGTCGCGGTCGGCGATCCCGCCCACCGGCACGACCCAGCCGGACGTGCCCAGCTTCGGGAACGCCGGGACCCACGCCGGCGGGTCGAGCGGTGGCAGCCCCGGCAGGGTCACCTCGCGGCGCGGCGCGTCGCCCACCCGCAGCGGCGCCGACAGCAGCGCCGGGTCCAGGTCGACCGGCTGCGCGCCGTCGCGGAACGTCGCCGGGTCGACCACCAGCGCGCTGCGGTCGTACTGCTCGACGAGCCCGACGATGGTGGAGTTGCCGCGCAGCGCCTCCGGCAGCTCGGTCAGGTCCGGCTTGACCTGCGCGGTGCTGGTCGCGCCGGCGAACATGCCGGACTTGGTGTCCAGGGCGGTCCGCTGCGAGCCGGAGACGGCGCTGCCCACCGCGATCGTGCCGACAGCCAGCACGCCGACCAGCAGCACGCCGGTGACCGGTCCGGCGGCGGCGGCCAGCCTGCGCAGCGCCAGCTGCGCCGCGGGCCTGGACCAGAACCGGGCGCGGTGCGAGGCGGCCAGCCCCCACCGCGCCGCCCGTGCCGCGAGCAGCGCCGCGGTCAGCACGACGAGCAGCGGGAACGCCAGCGCGGTCGCGTCGATGCGGGGCAGGCCGCCGATCTTCTCCGTGGTCGCCAGGCCGCTGTCGGCGACCCGGTTCCAGGCGAGCACCGCGACGCCCGCCGTGGCCGGCTCCCACGGCAGCGCGGTCAGCACCCGCCGCAGCCGGTTGCCGCGCCCGGCGACCTGGAACGCCCGGTGCGCGCGCAGCGCCGCCGTGCCGAACACGACCAGCAGGCTCAGCGCCACCGCGACGAGCACCGCCCGCAGCGCCGCCGCGCCGGTGCCGGGCGGCAGCGCGGTGGAGGGGGAGTAGAGGGGCAGCAGCAGGTGCGCCACGCCCAGCCCGGCCGCGCCGCCGACCACGAGCGGGAGCCCCAGCTCCAGGACGGCGCGCCCGCCGAGCGCGAACGGCCCGGAACCGCGCACCCACAGCAGCCGCAGCTCGCCGTGCCGGCGCTGCGCCCACTGCGCGGTCACCGTGGCGACGCCCGCCAGGCCGATGAGCAGGCTGATCAGCGTGAGCGGCAGGATCGCCGAGCGCACGTTCACCACGGTCTGCCGGGCGTTCTCCACCGGCAGCACCAGCGGTGACACCACCCGCCCCAGGTCGGCCAGCGGCGCGACGCGGGCCGTGCCGCCGGTCAGCAGGGCCTCCGCCTCGGCGACCGTCGTCGGCACCTCCGAGGGGAAGTGCACGGTCACCGAGGTCGTCGTGGCCAGCTCCTCGGGCAGCGCGGTGAACGACTCGAACGAGGGCATCCACACCACGGACGTGGCCAGCTCGTCGCGGTCGAGCACGTTGGGCACCACGAACTGCCGCTCCGAGCACCACCAGTCCGGCAGCGGGTCGCGCACGTCGGCGTAGACCGCCGTCACCGGGGGCAGCCGCCCGCCCAGCCCGCGGTCGCCGATCCGCACGCCGGTGGTGTCGGCGATGCTCTTGGGCACCCACAGCCCGTCCTTCGCGCCGCCCTCCAGCACCGTCAGGTGCTCCACCGCACCGGGCCGGTAGCCGAACTTCGCGTAGGTCTGCGGCCCGCCGAAGTCCGCGCGCTTCTCCGTCGTGTAGGCGGCGATCAGCGTCGGGTGGTCGCGGGCGGTCGCGGCGACGTGGTCCGCGAACGCCGCGACCCGCGCGTGCGGCACCTTCGCCTCCAGCGACGGGTGCAGCGCGTCCCGGCACAGCTGCCGCTCCTGGTAGGAGACCGCGGCGCTGCCCGAGGCGGCGGGGTGGAGGACGGCGGCGGCGACGACGAAACCGAGCAGCAGCGCCGTGACCACGCTGACCAGCAGGGTCAGCGGGCTCGACAGCGCAGCGCGGGGGGCGGCTCTCCACGGGATCTGCACCAGCCGAACGGTAGCCCGTGACCGGGCGGCGCAGGAGAGCTCCGGTGAACACCCGTCACCGTCCGGACAACGACCTGACAACCGATCGTGTTGTCCGGGTCACCGCTGGTGAAGCGGACAACGGCCGGTCCGTTTTGTCCGGTGCCCGAGCGGGTACCGGCAGACCATGACCGTGAAGAAGCCCCTCGCCGCCCTGGTCGCCGCCGCCGCCCTGTTCCTGACCCTGGGCGCGGGCTGCGAGAACGAGGGCGGCAACGACGACGGCAACCCGGGCGTCGAGCAGAACGACGGCGGCGACCAGGACGGCGACGAGGGCGGCGACGAAGGCGGCGACCAGGACGGCGACAACTGAGGATCAGCAGCTCTTGACCCAGCTGCACTCCACGTCGACCGGCCCCTCGGCCCGCGCGGTCGCGGCGGGTGCGGTCGGCGGCTGCCCACCCCGGTCGCCCGCCAGCCGCACCGCGACCGCGTCCTCCACCGGCTTCGCCGACGTCAGGGTGTTGTTGCTGACCATCGAGAACACCAGCTCCTCGCCCGCCGCGGTGGTCACGTAGCCGGACAGCGCGCTGACCCCGGTCAGCGTCCCCGTCTTGGCGCGCACGTTGCCCTCGGCGGGGGTGCCGCGCATCCGGTTGCGCAGCGTGCCGCCGACCATCCGGTCCGCCACCCCGGCCACCGGCAGCGAGTCGTACCAGACCCGGAACCACGGCTTGCCGCGCGCCGCGAGCAGCAGCGAGGCCAGCTGGTCGGGGGAGACGTGGCTCATCCGGGACAGCCCCGAGCCGTCCCGCAGCGACAGCGCCGCCGGGTCCACGCCCAGCCCGCCGAGCTTCGCCGAGATCGCGCGCAGGCCCGCGTCCCAGCTCCCCTCGCCGAACGCGGCCCGGCCGGCGGTCTTCACCAGGACCTCGGCGTGCACGTTGTTGCTGAGCTTCATGAACGGCACCAGCAGCTGCGAGAGCGGCATCGACAGGTGCTCGCCGACCACCCGCGCGCCGGCCGGGGTCGCGCCGGTGGTCGTGCCGCCGAGCACGCGGACGCCGTGCCGGGCCAGCGCGTCCCGGAACAGCGACGTGACCAGGCCGGTCGGCTCCAGCACGGTGCTCCACTCGGCCTCGGCCGCGCCGCCCGCCGGCACGCTGCCGCGCACGTCGACGACGTTGGTGCCGTGCCGCCGCTCGACGGACACGCTCGACGCCGAGCCCGCCGGACCCGTCACGGCCGCGTTCTCGACCGTGACGTAGTCCGTCGGCGGTTCGGTGGTGACGGTGGCGGGCGCGCCGGCGGCGCCGGGCGCGACGCGGACGATGACCGACCCGGCGTCGTAGTCGGTGTCGGGGGAGACGGTCAGCGCCGAGATCTGGGCGTTGTAGTAGTACGGCTCGTCGTCCCAGGCCCAGCCGGTGCCCAGCCGCACGGAGTCGAACCAGGTGTCGTCGCCGACCAGCCTGCCGAGCACGACCCGGACCCCGGCGCCCGCGACCCGTCCGGCCAGCGCGTCGTAGTCGGCGGCGAGCACGGTCGGGTCGCCGGTCCCGCGCAGGTGCAGGTCGCCCGCCAGCACCCCGCCGCGCAGGGGACCGCTGACCGCCGCGCTCGTGCTGAACCGGTGGTCGGGGCCGAGCACGTCGAGCACCGCGGCGGAGCTGACCAGCTTCCCGTTGGACGCGGGCTGGCCCCGCCTCCCGTTGCCGCTGCCGAACACCAGCTCGCCGGTGTCGGCGCGGCGGACCACGAGCCCCACGTCCGCGCCCCGCAACGCCGGGTCGGCGAGGATCGCGCCGAGGTCCCGGCCGAGCGGGTCCCCGTCCTGGGCGGAGGCGGCGAGGTCCGCGGCGGGGACCGCGGCGAGCAGGGCTGCGGTCAGCGCGAGCGCGAACGACCGTGGTCTGGGCATGGCGGCTCCTGACGGACGCGGGGACCGGTCGCCAAGGATTCTCCACACATGTTCACGCGCTGTGAAGATTTGACGACCGCCGGTCGGGGTTCGGGCTGCCGCAGCACACCCCGGTGCCCGGCGCTGCCACGCTCGGGGGCCGGAACCCGACCCTGGAGGTTTGGTGGAGCGCACAGTCGTGGGTGCACGCGCGGTCGTCGGCGCGAAGGGCTTGATGGGTGTCGTCGTGCTCGCGGCCGGCCTGGTGGCGACCGCGCCGCAGGCGGTCGCGGCGGAGGCGGACGTCGCCCTCGCCGCCGCCGGCACCGCCGTTCCCGGTCGGTACGTCGTGGTGCTCAAGGGCGACGTGGCGGCGCAGGCGGCCGACCTGACCGCGAAGCACGGCGGCACGGTCACCGCCACCTGGCGGCACGCGCTGCGCGGGTTCGCGGTCAGCGCGAGCGAGACCGAGGCCAGGCGCCTGGCGGCCGATCCCGCCGTGGCGTCGGTGAGCCAGGACGCCCTGGTGCGCGCCGTCGACACCCAGCCCAACCCGCCGTCGTGGGGCCTGGACCGGATCGACCAGCGCGACCTGCCGCTGGACTCCTCCTACAGCTACGGCACGACCGCCTCCGGCGTGCGCGCCTACGTCCTGGACACCGGCATCCGCACCACGCACGCGACGTTCGGCGGTCGCGCCACGTGGGGCCTCGACGCCGTGGACGGCACCAACACCGACTGCAACGGCCACGGGACGCACGTGGCGGGCACCATCGGCGGCAGCGAGCACGGCGTGGCCAAGGGCGTGCGACTGGTCGCCGTGCGGGTGCTCAACTGCGCGGGGTCCGGCACGTTCGCCCAGGTCATCAGCGGGGTCGACTGGGTGACCGCGAACGCCGTCAAGCCCGCGGTGGCCAACATGAGCCTGGGCGCGCCGGCGTCCGCCGCCACCGCGCCGCTGGAGGCCGCCGTCCGCGGCTCCATCGCCTCGGGCGTCACCTACGCCCTCGCCTCGGGCAACTCCGCCTCCGACGCCTGCGGCTTCAGCCCCGCGCTGGTCGGCGAGGCGATCACGGTCAACGCCTCCACCAGCGGCGACGCCCGCGCCACGTTCTCGAACTACGGCACGTGCACCGACCTGTTCGCCCCGGGCCAGGGCATCACCTCGTCCTGGCACACCGGCGACTCGGCCACGAACACCATCAGCGGCACGTCGATGGCCGCCCCGCACGTCGCGGGCGCCGCCGCCCTGCACCTGGCCGGCCGACCCGGCGACACCCCCGCCGCCGTGCAGGCCGCGCTGGTGGACGCCGCCACGCCGGACAAGGTCGCCGACGCGGGCGCGGGCTCCCCGAACCGCCTGCTCCACACCGGCACGGCCACCGGCGGCCCGTCCACCGTCGTCGCGGTGCGCTACCTGCGCGCGTCCGACCACCTGACGTCCACGACGGGCGCACCCGCCGGGTACGGGGTGGAGGGCTCGCTGGGCAGGCTCCTCACCGCCCAGGCGCCCGGCACCCACCCGCTGTACCGGTGCGTCGCGGGCGGCTGGGACAACTTCACCTCGTACGACCCCAACTGCGAGGGCCAGGCCAGGGTCGGCCTGCTCGGCTACGCGCACGACGCCCCGACCGCGGGCGCGCACCCCGTCTACCGCTGCGTCGTGCGCGGCAGCGGCGACCACATGGAGTCCCCCGACCCGAACTGCGAGGGCCAGTTCACCGAGGGCGGCCTCGGCTACTTCCTGGACTGACCCCGCCGGACGAGCCCCGCCGGGTGGACCCCGGCGGGGCGCCGCCCCCGTCACGGCACCCGAGGCGCGGTGCCGGTGCGGCCTGCTGGGATCATCGGGGACCGCCCGACGTCCGCGGTCGCCCGCCGAGGGCGAGGGCGGCCGGGGCGCGAACCGATCCGGAGGCAGTCCCATGAGCGCGCGTTTCCGAGAACTCGACTTCCGGCGGACGCCCCTGGGCGACCTCGTCCTGCGCCGCCGCTGGGACCCGACCTTCGACCGCGAGGTCCACGAGATCAAGCTCGACGACGAGTTCCTGATGTCGAGCCTGTTCACCGTCTCCGAGGTCGAGCTGGCGCGCCTGGCGCTGGAGGGCCGGTCCGCGCCGCTCGACGTGGTCGTCGGCGGCCTCGGCCTCGGCTACACGGCGCGCACCGTGCTGGAGAACCCGGCCGTGCGCTCCCTGCTGGTCGTCGACGCCCTGGGCGAGGTCATCGACTGGCACCGCGGGGGACTGCTGCCGGGCGGCCGGGAACTGGCCGGCGACCCCCGCTGCACCCTGCTCCACGGCGACTTCTTCGCCCTGTCGCGCGGCGACGGGTTCGACCCGGAGGTGCCGGACCGCCTCTTCCACGCGGTCGTCGTCGACATCGACCACTCGCCGCGCCACCTGCTGCACCCCGACAACGCCGACTTCTACCAGCCCGGGGGCGTCGCCCGCGTGGCCGCGCGGCTGCACCCCGGCGGGGTGTTCGCGCTGTGGTCGAACGACCCGCCGGACGACGACTACACCGCCGTGCTCGCGGACGTGTTCGCGGAGGTCAGGGCCGAGGTCGTGCGGTTCCCCAACCCCCTCCAGCAGCGGGAGGCGACCGCCACCGTCTACCTGGCGACGACGGCCGGCTGACCGCCGGGCGCGGGCGGCGACCGGTCGTCGCCGCCCCTCCGCCCTAGCGCCCGCGCCCGGTCTCCTCCTGGAGCCGGTCGATCATCCGCGACGCCTCGACCTTGGTCAGCCCGCCCGGAACCTCCTCGCCGGCCTCCTGGGCCAGCGTGTTCAGGTAGGACTCCTGCGGGCCGGTCATCGGCTCGTCGCCGGTCGTCCAGTCGGCGGGGTCCTTCTCGGGGTTGCGGTCCACGTGCTTCTCCTCTTCCTCGAACGCGCGTTCGAGGTACCCGCCGGCGCGGCCCCCTAACCCCGGCGGCCGGGGACGGCCCTTGACAGCACGGAGTTGGTCTAGTCCAATTTCATCACCTGGAGGCCGCCACCACAGGAGGTTCCATGTCGCGCAGGGTCCTGTTCGCCCGGGTGGCGGCGGTGGCGGCGTTGGCCGTCGGGGCGGCCGCGGTGGGGTTCGCCCCCGCCTACGCCGCGTCGGTGACGGCGACGTTCGCCAAGACGTCGAGCTGGGAGACCGGCTACACCGCCCAGTTCTCCATCAGGAACGACACCAGCTCGGCGATCTCCGGGTGGAAGGTCGAGTTCGACCTGCCCGCCGGCACGTCGGTCGGCGCCCACTGGGACGCCCTGCGGACCAGCTCGGGCGGGCACCACTCGTTCACGCACCGGGAGTACAACGGGACGGTCGCGCCCGGCGCGACGGTGACGTTCGGGTTCAACGCCTCGGGGACGGCGGCGCCGGTCGGCTGCAAGGTCAACGGCGCGTCGTGCGCCGGGGCACCCACCACGACCACCACGACCACCAGCACGACCACCACCACCAGCAGCACGACCACGACGACCCGTCCGACGACCACGACCACCACCACGCCGCCGCCCGTCACCGGGTTGCCGAAGAAGGTGCTGGTCGGCTACCTGCACGCGAGCTTCGCCAACGGCTCCGGCTACATCCGGATGAAGGACGTCCCCGACGAGTGGGACGTCGTCAACCTGTCCTTCGCCGAACCCACCTCCGCCACGTCCGGCGACCTGCGGTTCGCGCTGTGCCCCGTCGCCGAGTGCCCGAACGTCGAGTCCGAGGCCGAGTTCGTCGCGGGCATCCGGGAGAAGCAGGCCAAGGGCAAGAAGGTGCTGATCTCCATCGGCGGCGCGAACGGCCAGGTGCAGCTGGCGACCGCGGCGGCGCGGGACGCGTTCGTCCGCAGCGCGTCCGCGATCATCGACCGGTACGGCCTCGACGGGCTGGACGTCGACTTCGAGGGCCACTCGCTGTCGCTGGACGCGAACGACACCGACTTCCGGTCGCCGACCACGCCGGTCGTCGTCAACCTGATCTCGGCGCTCAAGGCCCTGAAGGCGCGCTACGGCGCGGGGTTCGTGCTCACGATGGCGCCCGAGACGTTCTTCGTGCAGGTCGGCTACCAGTTCTACGGCGGCGCGGGCGGCGCGGACCCGAGGGCCGGCGCGTACCTGCCGGTCATCCACGCGCTGCGCGACGACCTGACGCTGCTGCACGTCCAGCACTACAACTCCGGCCCGATCATGGGCCTGGACAACCAGTACCACTTCATGGGCGGCCACGACTTCCACGTCAGCATGGCCGACATGGTGCTGGCCGGGTTCCCGGTGCGCGGCGACGCCACGAAGGTGTTCCCCGGCCTGCGGCAGGACCAGGTGGCGATCGGCCTGCCCGCGAGCACCAACGCGGGCAACGGGTTCACCCCCGTCGCCGAGGTGCACAAGTCGTTCGACTGCCTCGCGAAGGGCGTGAACTGCGGCACCTACAAGCCGAAGGCGGTCTACCCGGACCTGCGCGGCCTGATGACGTGGTCGATCAACTGGGACCGGCACAACGGGTTCGAGTTCTCCCGCTCCCACCGGGCCTACCTGCCCCGCTAGGGCGAACGCCGCCCCGTCGGCGCGAACGGCGGACGGGCCCGCCCGGCGGGTCCGTCCATCGGGGTGACGGGGCGGCGGGATCGATAACGGTGTCGCGCCACCGCCGATGTGGCGGGTGTGACCGCCACCGAGAGCCCCGCCGAGGCACTGCCCGTCACCGGTCCGCTGCGCCTGCTCCCGGCGGCACTGGTCGGTTTCCTCCTGGCGGTGGCCGTGCTGCTGGCCCCCGTGGCGCCCGGGCGGGCCGAGGGCGTGTACCGCGTCGACACGCCCGAGTTCTCCGTCACCGGCGGCGACTTCGACTGCGTGCCCTCCGGTGAGCGGGTCGCCTGCACGGTCACGCTCGCCGACCGGCCGTTCACCGTCCTGCTCACGGCGGGGGCGCACAACTTCGAGCAGTGCGCGGCCTCCTACGACGGCCGGGACCTGACCTGCGCGCCCGAGATGCAGTACGGCCTGGGCGCGCCGTGGGTGCGGGTCTCCTCGACCGGCCTGCCCCGGGAGGCCGCCCCGTTCTTCCCGGTGTGGCGGGACTGGCTCGACCGGTACCACGACCGGGTGTACGTCTTCGCCGTGCCGTCGCTGGCGGTGCTCTCCGCCCTGCTCGCGTGCCTGCTCTACCGCGGACCGCGCCGCGCCCCGGCGGACCGGGGTCGGCGGGCGCTGCTGCTCGGGGGCGTGTGCTGGCTGTTCCCGCCCCTGACCGGCCTGGTGCTGGTCCCGTGGGACCGGCTCGGCACCGCGTTCCTGGGCATGGTCAGCCCCGTGCTGGCCGTGTTCGCCGTGACCGCGGGGGTGTGGCAGTACCTCGCCGCCGGCCCGCACGGCGGTCGCTGGTGGGGCAGGCTCGGGCAGACCGCCGTCGCCCTGGTCGCCGGGCTGGTGTGCTCGGCGGGCGGGCTGCTGTGGATCACGGTGGCGGCCGGCCTGCCCGACTGAGGAGGTGGAGCGCCCCTCGGGAGCCGGCGGCGCGGGCGGGCGGCACCTCGCGCCGGTTCGCTACGGGACCCGCACCCCGGCCACCGGCTGAGCGGTGGCCGCCGCACCGGTGTGCGCCGCGCCGGCCGCCTGCGGCTCGGCTGCCTGCGGGTCGGCCGCCTGCCGGGCCGCGCGTGCCCGGCGGGACCGCCACCCGCCGACCGCGCACGCGGCGAGCGCGGCGACCGCCAACAACGCCTCCAGCGGCCCACCCCAGCGGGTCGCGGGCGTCGTGACCGACCTCAGCGGCACGGTCTCGACGACGGTCTCCGCGGTGAACAGCCCGGTGGACCGCGCCACGCTCCCGTCCGGCCGCACGACCGCGCTCACCCCGCTGACCGCCGCCACGACCACGGCCCGCCCGTGCTCCACCGCGCGCAGCCTGGCCATGGCGAGCTGCTGGTGGCTCATCTCGCCGCGCCCGTACCAGGCGTTGTTCGTCGGCACCACGAACAGCCGCGCGCCGGCGGCGGCGCTCTCGCGCAGCACCGCGTCGTAGGCCACCTCGTAGCAGATCCCCACGCCCACCCGGGTCCCCGCGACGTCCAGCGCGCCCGGCCCGGTGCCCGCGCGCAGGTCGGGCGCGTCGGCGAACGGCGTGACCAGGCTCGCCAGGGGCCGCAGCGGGATGCGCTCGGCGAACGGCACCAGCTCCCGCTTCGCGTACGACCCGCCCGCGCCGGTCCGCGGGTCCCACGCGACGACCGCGTTCTCCTCCTGCCCGTCGACCCGCCGCAGCACGCCGACCAGCGCGGGCACGCCGAGGTCCGCTACGGCCCGGTCCAGCACCGGGTCGCGGTCGCCGGTCGCGGTCGCGCTCTCCGGCCACACCACGAGGTCGGGCACGGGCACCTCGCCCGCGCGCACCGCCTCGGCCAGCTCGGCCGTGGCCCGCAGGTGGTTGCGGCGCAACGTCCCCCGCTCGTCGAGCAGGCCGAGCCCGACGTCCGGCGCGTTGCCCTGCACGACGGCCACGGTGCGCACGCCGTCCCGCGCGTCCACGCCCACCAGGGGCGCCACCGCCAGCGCCGCGACCAGCGGCAGCACCGGCCACGCCCGCCGGGGGTCGCGCGGCCGGGCCGCCCAGGCCGCCGCGCCGAAGCCGGTCGCCACCACCGCGAACGACACCAGCGGCGCGCCACCGACCGCGGCCAGCGCCAGGTACGGCCCTTCGACCTGCCCGAACGCGACCCGCCCCCACGGGAAGCCGCCGAACGGCACCCGGCCGCGCACCGCCTCCTGGAGCACGAACAGCAGCGCCGCCCAGACCGGCGCGCCGGGCAGCCGCGCCACGAGTGGCACGAGCGCGCACGCGGCGGCCGTGAACAGGGCCATCAGCGCGGCCAGCCCGAGCCACGGCGCGGGCCCGAAGTCGCGTCCCAGGAAGTCGTCGACCCACCGCAGGTGCGGCAGGAAGAACGCCAGGCCGAACACGAGGCCCGCCAGTGCCGCCCGGCGGGCGCGCACCCCGTCCAGCGCGAACCACAGCAGGGCGAACGCGAGCACCGCCGCCCACCACGGCGACCGGGGCGGGAACGCGGCGTGCAGCAGCGCCCCGCCCGCCGCCGCGGCGGCGAACCGCGCGGGGTCAGGCACGCGCCCCCACCTCCACCCGCACCGGGGCGGCGGTCCCGCGCAGCAGCAGGAACGCCGCCCCGACCACGAGCGCCGCGACCGCGTAGCCGCCGACCAGCGCGCCGACCCGGCCGGTGAAGTTCCCGGCCGACGGCGGCACGAGCACGGCGACGACCGCGACGAGCCCGGTCACCCCGGCCGCGGCGCGCCCCGGCAGCCGGCACGCGGCGAGGGGGACCACCGCCCACAGCAGGTACCAGGGCTGCACCACCGGCCCGAGGACCACGACCAGGCCCAGCACCGCGCCCAGGGACGTGACCTCGCCGACCCGCCCGCGCAGCTGCCGGCCCAGCACCACCGCGACCCCGCACACCGTCAGCACGCCGCCCACGAGCCGGCCGACCCCGATCATCACCTGGGTGACCTGCGCGCCGACCAGCGCGCCGACCCCGCCCGTGAGGAAGCCGAACCAGTTCGTGGGCGCCAGCCAGCTGTTCACCTGCCCCGGCGTGCCCAGCGCCCGCACCCAGCCGAACCCGAACCCGGTCAGGAGCGAGACGGCGACGCACACCGCGGCGAAGACCGCCACCGCGCCGAGCCCGACGAGCGCGAGGTCGCGGACCGACCCGCCCCGCCGGCGCGCGAGCGCGGTCCCGACCACCGCCAACGCGACCAGGGCGGGCAGCTTCACCAGCGCCCCCAGGGAGATGAGCGCGACGCCGAACCCCAGGGGCCACCACTCGACCCGTTCCCGCAGCGCGCCCACCGCGACCGCCGTGCCCGCCAGCATGAGGCCCAGCATGAGGGAGTCGTTGTGGGCCCCGCCCACCAGGTGCCAGAGCACCAGCGGGTTGAGCACGCCGAGCCACAGCGCGGTGCGCCGCGGCGCGCCCGCGACCGCCGCGAGCCGGGGGACCGCCCACGCGACCAGCACCAGCCCGAGCACCCCGCCCAGGCGGTGCAGCAGGACGCCCGCCACCGGGTCGCCGGCCGAGAGCCGCGCGACCGCCCGTTCGACCGCGCCGAACACCGGGCCGTAGGGCGACGGCGCGTCGCGCCAGTAGGAACCCACCCGCCCCACGACCTCCGACGCCGCGCCCAGCCCGCCCACCGGGCCGACCGCGTTCGGGTCCAGCCCGCGCGCGGCGATCTCACCCTGCGCCAGGTAGCTGAACACGTCCCCGCTGAACAGGGGCGGTGCGAGCAGCAGCGGCCCGCACCAGAGCACGAGCGTCCACAGCAGCCAGGACGTGCCGGGCACGGCGCGGCCGAGGAGCACCCAGGACAGCACCAGCAGGCCGACCCCGGCCACCCCGGCGGCGAGGGCCGTCGCGGACGTGGGCGCCGCCGCACCCGCCCACGCGGACGCGGTGAGCAGGACGACGCCGCCGAAACCGGTCCAGCGCAACCGGTCCGGGGGCACGAGAGGTGGGTTCATCCCGGATGATCCTCGCGGCGGGCGGGTCATCGGGGATCGGACCGGGGTCGCACGTCGCGTACGACCGCAGGATGATCCACCCGGCACGGTCCCGCGCCGGACGGGTCCGCGCCGCACTGTCCAGCGCCGCACTGTCCAGCGCCGGACTGTCCGGCACCCGACGGGCCGGCACCCGACAGCGGTCGTCAGCGACGGTCGCCGGCGGCGGTCGTCAGCGGGCCGGGCCGCCGACCAGTCCGCCGAGGACGGTCGTGGCGCGGGCCAGCGCGGGGGACCGGTCGTCGGCCCGGACCGCGGCCACCAGGTCGATGCGCGCCCCGCGACCGGTGAGCGGGCGGTAGGCGACGCCCGGCACGCCCAGTTCCGCCACGGGTTCGGGCACCACCGCGACACCGAGGCCCGCGGCGACGAAGGTGACCAGCGTGGACGTCTCCGCGACCTCGTGCCGCACCAGCGGTTCGAAGCCCGCGCCCCGGCACAGCGCCAGCACGGCGCCGTGCATCACCGACCCGCCGGAGGCGTGCACGACAAGGTCCTCGCCGCGCAGGTCGGCGACCCGCAGGCGGGTGCGCGCGGCCAGCGGGTGCCGGTCGGGCAGCGCCGCGATCAGCCGGTCGGTGCGCAGGGTCTCCAGCCGCAGCGCCGGGTCGGCGACCGGCGGGCGCAGCAGCGCCAGGTCGATCTCGTGCCCGAGCAGCGCCGACACCTGGTCGGGCACGAGCATCTCGCCGCGGAACGCCACGTCGACGCCGGGGAAGCCCTCGCGCAGGGCGCGGGCGAACGCGGGCAGCAGGCTGTAGGTCGCCGACCCGACGCAGCCGACCACCAGCCGCCCCTGCACGCCCGACGCCACGCGGCGCGCCTCGTCCGCCGCGTCGTCCACCTCCGCCAGGATCGCCCGCACCCGCCGCAGGTAGGCGGTGCCGGCGTCGGTCAGCTCGACCCGTCGCCTGGTCCGGTCGAACAGCCGCACGCCCAGCTCCTCCTCCAGCCGCCGGATCTGCTGGGACAGCGGCGGCTGGGCCATGTGCAGCCGGGCGGCGGCCCGGGTGAAGTGCCGCTCCTCGGCGACCGCGAGGAAGTAGCGCAGGTGACGCAGCTCGGTCATACGCCCAGCGTCTCAGAGGCGACGAAAAGAGTATTTCCGCGTCTCAGTGCCCGTCGCCTACGGTCGGCGCATGAGCGATGTCGTGATCTGCGAGCCGATCCGCACCCCGGTCGGCCGGTTCGGCGGCGCGCTCGCCGCGCTGGGCGCCACCGAGCTGGCCAGGGCCGTCCTGGTCGAGCTGGTCCGCCGCACCGGGCTCGGCGAGGGCGACGTGGACGACGTCGTGCTCGGCCAGTGCCACCCCAACGGCGAGTCGCCCGCCGTCGGCCGGGTGGCGGCGCTCGACGCGGGCCTGGGCACGGGGGTGCCCGGCGTGCAGGTGGACCGCCGCTGCGGGTCCGGGCTCCAGGCGGTCCTGTACGCGGCGGGGCAGGTCGCGACCGGTGCGGCCCGGGTGGTCGTCGCCGGGGGAGTGGAGTCGATGTCGCAGGTCGAGCACTACGCGCTGGGCCTGCGGACCGGCGTGAAGCAAGGCGGCGTGCAGCTGCTGGACCGCCTCGACCGCGCCAGGGTGACCGCCGGCGGCCGGCACCACCCGGTGCCCGGCGGGATGGTGGAGACGGCGGAGAACCTCCGGCGCGAGTACGGCATCCCCCGCGAGGAGCAGGACGAGCTGGCCGCCCGCTCCCACCGGCGGGCCGTCGCCGCGCACGAGGAGGGCAGGTTCGCCGACGAGCTGGTGCCGGTCACCGTCCCCGGCCGGCGCGGCGCGCCCGACGTCGTGGTGGACCGCGACGAGCACCCCCGCGCGGACACCACGGCGGAGTCCCTGGCCGCCCTGAAACCCCTGCGGCTCAAGCTGGACGAGGGGGCCACGGTCACCGCCGGCAACGCGAGCGGCCAGAACGACGGTGCCGCCGCGTGCGTCGTCACGACCCGCGACGAGGCGGAGCGTCGCGGCCTGCGCCCCCTGCTCGCGCTGCGGTCGTGGGCGGTGGCGGGCGTCGGCCCGGAGGTGATGGGGCTCGGCCCCGTGCCCGCGACGAGGGCCGCGCTCGACCGCGCCGGCCTCACCCTCGACGACGTCGGCGTCATCGAGCTGAACGAGGCGTTCGCCGCCCAGGTGCTGGCCTGCCTGCGCGAGTGGGGCCTCGACCCGGCCGACGACCGGCTCAACCCCAACGGGTCGGGCATCTCGCTCGGGCACCCGCTGGGCGCGACTGGCGCCCGCGTCCTGGCCACGCTGGCGCGCGAGGTGGGGCGGCGGGAGGCGCGCTACGGCCTGGAGACGATGTGCATCGGCGGCGGCCAGGGGCTCGCGGCGGTCTTCGAGCGGGTCGCGCCGTGAGCCGGGACAAGGTGGTCGGCAGCGCGGCCGAGGCGGTCGCCGACGTCCCGCACGGGGCGAGCGTGGCGGTCGGCGGCTTCGGCCTCGCGGGCATCCCGTGGTTCCTGATCGAGGCGCTGCTGGAGCAGGGCGCGGGCGACCTCACGGTCGTGTCGAACAACTGCGGCGTGGACGGCGCCGGGCTCGGGCTGCTGCTGGAGCGGCGGCGGATCAGCCGGGTCGTCGCCTCGTACGTCGGGGAGAACAAGGAGTTCGCCCGCCAGTACCTCGCGGGCGAGCTGACCGTCGAGCTGACCCCGCAGGGCACGCTCGCCGAGCGGCTGCGGGCGGGCGGCGCGGGGGTGGGCGCGTTCTACACCCCGACCGGGGTCGGCACGCTCGTCGCGGAGGGCGGCCTGCCGTGGCGCTACCACCCGGACGGCACGGTGGCCGTCGCCTCGCCGCCCAAGGAGGTGCGCGCCTTCCGCGGCCGGGAGATGGTGCTGGAGGAGTCGATCGTCACGGACGTGGCGCTGGTGCGCGCCGCGGTGGCCGACCGGGCGGGCAACTGCCTGTTCCACGCGGCGGCCCGCAACTTCAACCCGGCGGCGGCGATGGCCGGCCGGCTGACCGTCGTGGAGGCAGAGCGGGTCGTGGAGGTGGGGGGGATCGGCCCGGACGAGGTGCACCTGCCCGGCGTGTTCGTCCAGCGCGTGGTCGCGCTGACCCCCGAGCAGGCGGCCCGCAAGGGCATCGAGAAGCGGACCACCCGGGGCGCGCGCCCCGCCGGCGGAGACGAGGTCTGACGTGCCCTGGACCCGGGACGGGATGGCGGCCCGCGCCGCCCGCGAGCTGACCGACGGCGAGTACGTCAACCTCGGCATCGGCCTGCCCACGCTGATCCCCGACCACCTGCCCGCCGGGTCGTCGATCACCCTGCACGCGGAGAACGGCGTCCTCGGCGTCGGCCCCTTCCCCTACGAGGACGAGGTCGACCCGGACCTCGTCAACGCGGGCAAGCAGACCGTGACCGTGCTGCCCGGCGCGTCGTACTTCGACTCCTCGACGAGCTTCGCCATGATCCGCGGCGGGCACGTCGACACGGCCGTCCTCGGCGGGATGCAGGTGTCCGCGTCCGGCGACCTGGCGAACTGGGTGGTGCCCGGCTCGGTGGTCAAGGGCATGGGCGGCGCGATGGACCTGGTGTCCGGCGCGCGGCGGGTGGTCGTGCTGATGGAGCACACCACGCGGCGCGGCGAACCCAAGCTGCTCCGGTCGTGCACGCTGCCCCTGACCGGTCGCGGCGTCGTCTCGCGGGTGATCACCGACCTGGCCGTGCTGGACGTCGTCGGCGACGCGTTCCGGGTGGTGGACCTGGCGCCCGGCACGGAGTTCGACGAGGTGGCGGCCCGGACCGACGCGCCGGTGGAGGACGCGACGGCGCTCGGGTGACGGGGCGGCCGGGTGACGGTAGCGGAAATTGCTCCGAACGGCCGAAATCACGCGCTGTGCTCGGTGATCCGCCTAATGCCCCCCGATCGGGGGCATCCATGGATCACTGAGGGGGATCATGAACACGCTGCGATTCTGCGGCCGGTGGGGAGCGCTCCCAGTGCTGGTGCTGCTGGCCGGCCTGATCAGCATCGGCTCACCCGCCGGTGCGGCGGACGTGCCGCGGTTCCAGCTGCCGTTCTTCTGCGGCGAGAGCTGGCGCGCCTCGACCTACGACGGGCACTTCCCGGACCAGAACAGCATCGACCTGCTGCGGGTCGACGGCACGTCCGCCGAGGGCGTGCCGGTCGTCGCCTCGGCGTCGGGCACCGTGTCGTTCGTCGGCGAGGTGACCAGCCCCGAGGGGGACAACTACGGCGAGGAGGTGCGCATCGCGCACGTCGGCGGCTGGGAGACCCGCTACCTGCACATCGAGACGTCGTTGACGGTCGGCGCGCTCGTGTCGCGGGGACAGCGGCTGGGCGTCATCGGCAAGTACTGGGACATGGCGCCGCACGTGCACTACACCCAGCTGCTCAACGGCACCACGGCGCGGATCACGTTCAACGGCACGGCCATCGCCGTGCACAAGGGCGCGCCGAAGGACGCGGCGGGCAACTACCCGACGCAGAACCTGACCAGCGCCAACTGCGCGGCCGGCTGCACCGTGCAGCGCGCACCGGTCGGGCACGCGGCCAACGCCACCTGCGAGCAGGGCGCGGGCATGAGGGCCGTGGTGGACTGCCGCATCCCGGCCAAGCCGGAGGTCCCCGTCACCACCCACTACGGGCCGCGCGTGGCGGCGGGCCAGACGTCCACCGCGAGGTGCTTCGGCGGCCAGGTGCTCGCGGGCATGGGGTACGA
>NZ_JBPKJK010000115.1:0-29690 GCF_051756985.1 Saccharothrix sabaoui | reverse complement strand
CTTCGTCGTTCTCGGGGTCCTGGTCGTTCCCGGCTCTCAGGCGGCCTGCTGCTGCTCGCCGCCGCCGGCGGCCTGGTAGCTGTCGACGTACTCCTGGCCGGACAGTTCCAGGATGCGGTAGACGATCTCGTCGGTGACCGACCGCAGCACCGGCAGCGACTCGTGCATGCCGGCGTACCGGTCGAAGTTCAGGGGCGTGCCGAACCGGATGGTCACGGGCCTGACGCGAGGCAGTTTCGCGTCCACCGGCTGCACCTTGTCGGTGCCGATGATGCCGACCGGCACCACGGGCGCGCCGGACTCCAGCGCCATCCGCGCCACGCCCGTGCGGCCCCGGTGCAGCCGGCCGTCCAGCGACCGCGTGCCCTCGGGGTAGATGGCGAACGCGCCGCCGCCGTCCAGGATCTCCTTCGCGGTGTCCAGCGAGGCCCGTGCGGCCCTCCCGATGCCCCGGCGCACGGGAACGTGCCCCAGCGAGCCGAAGAAGTACCGGGAGAGCGCACCCTTGAGGCCGGTGCCCTCGAAGTACTCGGCCTTGGCGAGGAACGACACCCGGCGCGGCACGACCATCGGGACGACGATGCTGTCGATGAACGACAGGTGGTTCGGGGCGAGGATCACGGGTCCCTCGGCGGGCACGTTCTCCAGGCCCTCGACCCGGGGGCGGTAGACCATCCGCGCGGTGGGCGCGACCACCCGCTTCATCACCGTGTAGAGCATGGACACAGCATGACCGCCCACTGTTGCGGGGCGGTGAAAAGGTGGTCGGCATCTCCACCGGGCGTCCCGAACGCAGAACTCACCCGTCGCGAACGCAGGACTCTCGGGTCCTGAGCGCAGGACTCGCCCGACCTGGGCGTTGGCCTCTCGGGCGAGTCCAACGCTCGCGACCCGCGAGTCCTGCGCTCGCGACCCGCGAGTCCTGCGTTCGGGGGCCTTGAGTTCTGCGTTCAGGACTCGGTGAGGGTGGCCTTCAGCTCCGTGGAGCGGGCCGCCCAGCGGCGCAGGAGGTCGGCGGACGCACCCGAGTCGACCGCCTCGGCCGCCTTGACCAGGCCGGCCGCCAGGTCCGCGTGCAGGTCGCCGGACAGGCCCGCGTGGGCCGCGACGGCCCCCGCCGCGTTCAGCAGCACGGCCTCGCGCACCGGCCCCGGCTTGCCGCCCACCAGGTCGCGCACGACCTCGGCGTTCAACGACGCGTCACCGCCCCGCAGGTCCTCCGGCAACGCGGCCGCGATGCCCAGCACCGACGGGTCGACCCGGTCCTCCCGGACCACGCCGCCGTCGACCACCCACACGGTCGTCGTGGTGGTCGTGGTGATCTCGTCCAGCCCGTCGTCGCCGCGCACGACCAGCGCCGTGCTGCCGCGCCGCGCGAACACGCCCGCGATCAGCGGCGCCGCGGCGGCCCGCGCGCACCCGATCAGGCCGACGGTCGGCTGCGCCGGGTTCGTCAGCGGCCCGAGCAGGTTGAACGACGTGGGGATGCCGATCTCCCGCCGCGGCACGCCCGCGTGCCGGAACCCCGGGTGGAACACCGGCGCGAAGCAGAACCCGATGCCCAGCTCGGCCACCGTCTCCCGCACGCCCAGCGGCGGCAGGTCGATGGCCACGCCGAGCTCCTCCAGCACGTCGGCCGTCCCGCACTTGGACGACGCCGCGCGGTTGCCGTGCTTCACCACGGGCACGCCCGCCGCCGCCGCGACCAGCGTCGCCATCGTGGAGATGTTGACCGACCCGGAGTTGTCGCCGCCCGTGCCGACGATGTCGGCCACGCGCCCCTCCACGGTGAACCGCCGGGCGTGCTGGAGCATGGACCGCGCCAGGCCGTCGACCTCCTCGGGCGTCTCGCCCTTGGCGCGCAGCGCGACCAGGAAGCCCGCGATCTGCGCCGGGGTCGCCGCGCCGGTCATGACCTGGTCCATGGCCCAGGCCGTGTCGGCCTCGCCCAGGTCGACCCGGTCGATCAGCTGGTTGAGCAGTAACGGCCAGGTGCGGTCCACCACGGTGATCAGCCCCGGACGACGGGCAGGGCCGTCGAGCGCAGCACCTCGGCCACGGTCTCGGCGGCGGCCAGCGGGTCGAGCGGGTGCACGAGCACCGCGTCCGCCTGCGACCAGGTGGCCAGCCACCGGTCGTCCTTGCGCCGGACGGCCACCACGATCGGGGGGCAGTCGGTGATCTCGTTCTTCAGCTGGCGGGACAGCCCCATGCCGCCGGTGGGCTGCGCCTCGCCGTCGAGGATCGCGAGGTCGACGCCGCCGTTGTCCATCTCGTAGAGGACGTCGGCGATGCCGCCCACCTCGACGTACTCCACGCGGCCCAGGTCCGGCGCGGGACGGCGGCCCACCGCGGTGATGATCGTCTCACGCACCTCGGGGCGGTGGCTGAACACCAGGATCTTGGTCGTCTGCGTGCTCATGTGCGCGATCCTCCGGCCGGGTCGGGTGCCAGGTGACGGAGATGTTATCCGCCTACCCGCGTGTGACCTGAAGCGCATCCCACCCGATCCAGTCGCCGCCCAGCCGCTGGGCGAGCCCGGCCATCCGCGCCCGCTCCTGGGCGCAGTGCAGCGCGTCCAGCCTCTGCACGCGCAACGCGTGCACGCGCTCGCCCGCGCGCACGGTCCACCCGTCCTGGGCGAGCAGCTCCCGGGCGCGTTCCACCTGGTCAGGCGGCAGCACGAGGTGGTGCCGCAGCACCGCCGGCTCCTCCGCCCGCCACCCCGCCGACCTGGCCAGCACCGCCGAGTCCGCCTCCACGAGGTCGAACGCCTCGGCGACCACCACCAGACCGGGTGAATCGATCCCCGGTGCAGGTACGCCGCGCCGCGTGAAGCGCTCGCGCAACCGGTCCAGCAATCCCATGGCACCCCGTCCCGCCCGTGTGACCCAGATGACCTGCGGCACCGCCCCGGACCCGATGGGCGGAGCGAAAACCTGCAAGCAATAATGCGTCGTGTGACAACGGCAGCGCCCTCAATCGGCCAGCGCGTGCACTCGCTGAACCGCCCGAACATGGTCAGCGTCGGCACGATCGTCTGGCTGTCCAGTGAGCTCATGTTCTTCGCGGGGCTCTTCGCCATGTTCTTCACGGTGAAGGCCCAGAACGAAGGACCGTGGCCCCCAGCGCCCACGCACCTGAACGTGCCCTACGCCCTGTTCTTCACGGTGATCCTGGTCGCCTCGTCGTTCACGTGCCAGTGGGGCGTGTTCGCCGCGGAGCGGGGCGACGTGTTCGGCCTGCGGCGCTGGTACCTGGTGACGCTGATCATGGGCGCGATCTTCGTGGCCGGCCAGGCGAACGAGTACCTCACCCTGGTCGAGGACGGGACCACCATCCCCAGCTCGGCCTACGGCACGGTGTTCTACCTGACGACCGGCTTCCACGGCCTGCACGTGATCGGTGGTCTGATCGCGTTCGGTTACCTGCTGGTCCGCACGAAGCTGAGCAAGTTCACGCCGGCCCAGGCGACCTCCGCGATCGTCGTGTCGTACTACTGGCACTTCGTCGACGTGGTCTGGATCGGCCTGTTCGCCGTCATCTACATCGTGCCCTGACCAGCAAGAACCCCGAACTCACACCAGCAAGGGTTGCCGCACACATGACCACCAACACCACACGGGCCCGGAAGCGCAGCACCAAGCTGCGCCGGCGGATCTCGGGCCTGCTCGCGCTGGGCTTCGCGCTGCTGGCCGCGGGCTTCCTGTTCAGCGCCCTGGCGCCGCAGCCGCAGACCGCCCAGGCGCAGGACGACCCGGCGCAGGTGCGACTGGGCGAGCAGCTCTACAACAACACCTGCATCACCTGCCACGGCAAGAACCTGGACGGCGTCGAGGACCGCGGCCCCAGCCTCATCGGCGTGGGCGAGGCGGCCGTCTACTTCCAGGTCTCCTCCGGCCGGATGCCGATGGCCCGCCAGGAGGCCCAGGCCCAGCGCAAGCCCACCAAGTTCACCGCGGAGGAGGTGGACGCGCTCGGCGCGTTCATCCAGACCCGCGGCGGCGGCGCGACGACCCCCGAGGAGCGCGGCGAGGCGCTGCGCGGCGAGGACCCGGCCCGCGGTGGCGAGCTGTTCCGGCTGAACTGCGCGGCGTGCCACAACTTCACCGGTCGCGGCGGGGCGCTGTCGTCCGGCAAGTGGGCACCCGAGCTCGACGGGGTGACCGAGGAGCAGATCTACACGGCGATGCTCTCGGGCCCGCAGAACATGCCGAAGTTCTCCGACCGGCAGCTCACGCCGGAGGAGAAGGAAGACATCATCGCGTACATCAAGTCGGTGACCGACGGGAACAACAACCCCGGCGGCGCCCCCCTCGGCGGCCTCGGGCCGGTATCGGAGGGTCTGATCGCGTTCATCGTGGGTATCGCCGCCCTGATCGGCGTGACCCTCTGGATCGGAGCCAAGGCATGAGCGGCGAGAAGCCGACCAACGTGCCCAGCGAGGCAGAGCTCGCCGGGATGAGCAGGGACGAGCTGGTCAAGCTCGGCACGAACCTGGACGGCGTCGAGCTGGTCCACTACGAGGAGCGCTGGCCGGTCAAGGGCACGCGCGCGGAGAAGCGCGCCGAGCGCCTCGTGGCCCTCTGGTTCCTCATCGCCGCCCTCGGCGGCATCGGCTTCCTGGTGGCGTTCATCTGGTGGCCCTGGAAGTACGAGGCCCCGAACACCGAGCACCACTTCCTGTACAGCCTGTACACGCCGGTCATCGGCCTGACCCTGGGCCTGTCGATCCTGGGCCTGGGCATCGGCGCGCTGCTCTACACGAAGAAGTTCATCCCGGAGGAGCTGGCCGTCCAGCAGCGCCACGACGGCGGCTCGTCCGAGGTCGACAAGGCCACCGTGCTGGCCGAGCTGGGCGACGCGGGCGCGCGTTCCACGATCGGCCGCCGGTCGCTCATCAAGCGCACCGCGGGCCTGGGCGCCGGCGTGTTCGGCCTGGGCGTCCTGGCCGTGCCGCTGGGCGGCCTGCTGCGCAACCCGTGGGCCGACAGCGAGTCCAAGGACTCGCTGTGGCACACCGGCTGGAAGGCCGAGAACGGCGAGAAGGTCTACCTGCGCAACTACACCGGCGACCCGCACGAGGTCGTCCTGGTGCGCCCGGAGGACCTGGACGCCGGCGGCTACCTCACCGTCTTCCCGTTCCGGGAGTCCGAGCGGGACGACGAGCACGCGCTCATCCTGGCCACCAAGCGGGTCGACAACCCCGTGCTGTTGATCAAGTTCCGCCCGAACCAGCAGATCGTGAAGCGTGCGGGTCAAGAGGACTTCAACTACGGTGACCTGTACGCGTACTCGAAGATCTGCACCCACCTCGGGTGCCCGGCCTCCCTGTACGAGCAGCAGACCGGTCTGCTGCTGTGCCCCTGCCACCAGTCTCAGTTCGACGTCTTCCACTACGGCAAGCCGCGGTTCGGCCCCGCGACCCGGGCCCTGCCTCAGCTTCCGATCACGGTGGACGAGGACGGATACTTGATTGCCCGCAGCGACTTCATCGAGGCTGTGGGTCCGGCGTTCTGGGAGCGTAAGTCATGAGCGGCATCACCACGCCGACCAAGCGGCAGGGAGCCGCCGGCCGCATGGCCGGCGGTGCCGCGAAGTGGGCTGACGACCGGTTCCACATGGCCGGTGGCATGCGGAAACAGCTGAACAAGGTGTTCCCGACCCACTGGTCCTTCCTGCTCGGCGAGATCGCCCTCTACAGCTTCATCATCCTGCTGCTGTCGGGCACCTACCTCGCGCTCTTCTTCGACCCGTCGATGGAAGAGGTCCTGTACGACGGCGCGTTCACGAACCTCCAGGGCATCCCGATGTCCCGGGCGTTCGAGTCGACGCTGGAGATCTCGTTCGAGGTCAGGGGCGGTCTGTTCGTCCGCCAGGTCCACCACTGGGCCGCGCTGCTGTTCATGGGCGCGATCGTCGTGCACATGTTCCGGATCTTCTTCACGGGCGCGTTCCGCCGCCCGCGCGAGATCAACTGGGTCATCGGCATCGTGCTGTTCATGCTCGGCGCGATCGAGGGCTTCCTCGGCTACTCGCTGCCCGACGACCTGCTGTCCGGCACCGGCCTGCGCGTGATGGCGGCGCTGCTGATCTCGTTCCCGGTCATCGGCACGTGGCTGAACTGGCTGGCCTTCGGCGGCGAGTTCCCCGGCACGGAGATCATCCCGCGGCTCTACACGCTGCACATCCTGGTCATCCCGGCCATCATCCTGGCGCTCATCGCCGTCCACCTGGGCCTGGTCTGGTACCAGAAGCACACCCAGTTCCCGGGCGTCGGGCGCAAGGAGACCAACGTCGTCGGCGTGCGCATCATGCCGGTGTTCGCGGCCAAGGGCGGCGGCTTCTTCGCCATCGTCGTGGCGGTCACCGCGATCATGGGCGGCGTCTTCCAGATCAACCCGGTGTGGAACTTCGGCCCGTACAACGCGGGCCAGGTGTCCGCGGGCGTGCAGCCCGACTGGTACATGGGCTGGACCGACGGCCTGATCCGCCTGTGGCCCGCGTGGGAGCTCTACCTGGGCAACTACACGGTGCCCGAGCCGTTCCTGCCGTTCATGCTGGGCCTGCCGCTGCTCACCGGCATCGCGGCCGTGTACCCGTGGATCGAGCGGAAGCTCACCAAGGACTACGCGCACCACAACCTGCTCCAGCGCCCCCGCGACGTGCCGGTCCGGACGTCGCTCGGCGCGATGGCCATCGCGTACTTCATGGTGCTGCTGATCTCGGGCGGCAACGACATCATCGCCTTCAAGTTCGACATCTCGCTGAACGCGATGACGTGGATGGGCCGCATCGGCATGCTGCTGGTCCCGCCGATCACCTACTTCATCACCTACCGGATCTGCATCGGCCTCCAGCGGGCCGACCGCGAGGTGCTGGAGCACGGCGTCGAGACGGGCATCATCAAGCGCCTGCCGCACGGCGAGTTCATCGAGGTCCACCAGCCGCTGGGCCCGGTGGACGACCACGGCCACCCGCTGCCGCTCGCCTACCAGGGCGCGTCGGTGCCGAAGAAGATGAACAAGCTCGGGTCCGCCGGGCACCCGGTGCCGGGCAGCTTCCTGACGCCGGACGCGCCGGAGGAGACCGCGGCGCTGGCCCGCGCCCGCGCCGCCCGCGGCGTGTCCGCGAACGACGCGCTGAGCGGCGAGAACGCGTCCGCCGGCGAGCTGGCCGGGAAGCCGGCCCAGCCGGAGGACTGACCCGCTGACGACGAGAGCCCCCGCACCAGGCCGGTGCGGGGGCTCTCGTCGTCGTGGGGGGTGCGATCAGGCGTCGTCGAGGCCGATCGCGAACGCCGCCTCCGTGTCGCGCTTGGAGTAGGAGCGGAACGAGATGTGCGTGTCGGTGTTGAGCACGCCGGGGACCTTGGAGATGCGGCCGGGGACCAGGTCGGCGAGGTCCTCGTGGCGGGCCACCTTGACCAGCGCGATCAGGTCCACGTCGCCCGCGCACGAGTAGACCTCGGTGACGCCCTCGATGTCGGCGATCGCCTGCGCCGCGTCCGGGATGGTGTCGGCGGCGGCCTGGATCAGCACGATCGCGGTGATCACGGGGGTCCTCCTGGGGGAGTCGGGGTGTCGACCGCCCACATGCTAGTGGCCCGCCCGGCCGACGACCTGCCCAGCCGACGACCTGCCCGCCTGCCCGGCTTGCGTGCCCGGCCTGCCCAGCCCGGCCCGCCTGCCCAGCCCGGCCCGCCCGCCCGGTCGGCCTGCCCGCCCGGTCTGCCCGCCTGCCTGGTCGCGTGCCCGGCCGGTCAGTGGCCGGTGTCGGCCCGGTACTGGTCGCGCCCCGCCTCGGCGCGCGCCACCCAGTCGCGCCAGGCGCCCGCCGCGCCCGCCGGCGAGGTCCACGGCGTGTCGCAGTGCACGAGGCGGGTACCGGGCTGGTCGAGCCAGCGCAGCACGACGGCGGTCTCCTCCGGCGGCGCGCCGCGCAGCGGTCCCGGGCCGGGCACGACGGTCTCGGCGGCGGCCACCAGGGCGTCCACCACCGGCATGGGGCGGACGCCCCGGGGCGCGGTGCCGGCCGAGGCCAGGCGACCGTGCCGGACGACGGCGAAGTGCCAGCCGCCGGAGCCGTCCGGGCGGGCGGCGACGAGTTCGGGCAGGGCGGCCAGGCCCGCCAGGCGCTGGGCCAGGTCCAGGGCGCGGACCAGCGACGACGCCCGGTCGCGGTGGGTGGCTGCGTCCTCGAACCGGTGCGCGGCGGCCAGCTCGTCCAGGTGCGCGGCCAGGGCGGACAGCGGCGCGGTGTCCTCGCCCGCGACGAGGGCGCGGAAGGCCGCGGCGGCGGGCGCGTAGTCGTCGGGGGACTGCTTCCCCGCGCACGGCGCCTTGCAGCGGCCCAGTTCGAGCAGGGCGCACGGGGACCCCGCCGCGTTGCGCGGGATGCGCTGGGAGCACGCGCGCAGCGGGATGGCCTCCTGGAGGGTCTCCTGGGCCGCCTCGGCGACGCGGCGCGTGCGGAAGGGGCCGAAGGCGCCCTCGCGCGGCGTGCGGACCACGGACAGGCGCGGGAACAGCTCGTCGGTCAGGGCGAGCCACCACGCGCCGGCCTGGTTCTTCGAGCGGCGGTTGTAGGCCGGTTTGTGCGCGGTGATCAGGCGCAGCTCGCGGACCTGGGCCTCCAGCGGGTGCGCGCACTCGACGACGTCCACCCGCACGGCCAGGGCGACCATCTCGCGCAAGCGCTTGCGGCCCTCGCTGGCGGTGAAGTACTGGCGGACCCGGCGGCGCAGGTCGGAGGCCGTGCCGACGTACAGGACCTCCTCGGACGGCCCGCGGAACAGGTAGACGCCCGGCGTGGACGGCAGGTCGGCGGCGAGGGTGCGCTTGCGCCGCTGCTCCGGGGTGACCTCGGGCAGGTAGGCGAGCAGCTCCTCCAGCGAGTGCACGCCGAGGTTGCCGACCCGTTCGAGGAGCCGGTGCAGGACCTCGACGGTGGCCTGGGCGTCGACCAGCGCCCGGTGGTTGGGCGTGACGGGCACGCCGAACAGCTGCGCGAGCGCGGACAGGCGGACGCTGGGCGCCTCGTCGCGGGTGAGCACGCGGCGGGCCAGGCGGACCGTGCAGACGACCGTGGGCTTCGGCCAGGCGTAGCCCAGGCGGGCGCACGCGGCCTTGAGGAAGCCGACGTCGAAGCCCGAGTTGTGCGCCACCAGGACCGCGCCGGCGGCGAACTCCAGGAACGCGGGCAGCACGACGCGCAGCGACGGCGCGCCCGCCACCATCACCTGCGTGATCCCGGTCAGGGCCACGACCTGCGGCGGGATGCCCCGCTCGGGGTCGACGAGGGTGCCGAACTCACCGATCACCCGACCGCCGCGGACCTTGACCGCGCCGATCTCGGTGATGGCGTCCTCGTCCGCCCGGCCACCCGTGGTCTCCAGGTCGACCACCACGAAGGTGGTCTCGCGCAGCGGGGTGCCCAGTTCGTCGAACGTGAGCTGAGTAGTCATCAGCCGGGCACGGTAGCCGGGTGGTCCGACACTCCGGGGGCGACCTCGCGTTACCGGATCGGTGGGTGGTGGGTGCGAGCCGTAGCCTGTACGGGTGCAAGACCCGATAGCGCCCCTCGACGAGGACGACGACCTGGAGCCGGAGCAGGCCGTCGAGTCCACCGTGGACTGGTCCTCGCTGCCCGAGCCGCTGCGCGCGCGGCTGGCGGAGCTGAGCGCGGACGCGTTGGGCGACCTGGCCAAGGTCGACGTGCCGCAGTCGCTGCGCGCGGTGGCGCGGTTCGCCCCCACCAAGCGTGCCAGGCTCGGCAGCGGTCCGCTGATCAGCGGGCTGCGGTCGTCGTCGAACTTCCGCGCGGCGGTCGTGGAGTGGTTGCAGCGCAACCGGCCCGCGGCCCTGGAGACCACCTCGCCGGACCCGGTCGCGGCCGGCGCGGCGGCGATCCTCCAGGGCGAGGAGGTCGCGGCGCACTTCGTGGAGCTGGTGGCCCGGCGGGGCGCGGACGCGGCGCTGCGCACCGAGCGGGACGGCGCCTTGCAGCGGCTCGAACGCCTGGAGGCGGAGCTGGAGCGGCTCCGGGCGGAGCGGGTCGCGGCGGGCGGAGCGGCGGAGAAGGTGCGCGAGGAGGTCGAGGTCGAGCTCGACCGGCTGCGCAAGAAGCACCGCGAGCAGGGCGTGCGGCTCAAGGAGGCCAAGGACCGCGCCGAGGCGGCGGCGGCCGAGGTCGAGCGGGTGCGCGCCGAGGCGGCGGCGGAGGTGCGGCGGCTGACCGCGGAGCGCGACCGGGAGCGCGAGCGGGCCGAGAACGAGCGCGCCAGGGCGCGGCGGGCCGCCGCCGACGCCGAGGTGGCGCGGCAGTCGGCCAAGGAGGCCCGCCAGGCCGACGAGGTGCGGCTGGCGCTGCTGGTGGACACGCTGGACGGCGCGGTGAACGGCCTGCGGCGGGAGCTGGCGCTGGGCGGCGCCGGACCGCGTCCCGCCGACCTCGTGCGGGGCGCCAGCGCGGCGCAGGGCGCGGTCGGGCGGGTGGAGGACCCGGCGGCCCTGGACCGGCTGCTGGCGCTGCCCGCGGTTCACTTGATCGTGGACGGCTACAACGTCACCAAGACCGGCTACCCGGAGCTGTCGCTGTCCGACCAGCGCGACCGGCTCGTGCACCAGCTGGCCGTGCTGGCGGCCCGCACCGGCGCGGAGGTGACGCTGGTGTTCGACGGCGCGGGCGTGGTCGCCGTGCCGACGTCCGCGCCGCGCGGGGTGCGGGTGCTGTTCAGCGATCCGGGCGTGCTGGCGGACGACGTGATCCGGGCTCTGGTGACGGCCGAGCCCGAGGGCCGTCCGGTCGTCGTGGTGACGTCCGACCGGGCGGTCGCGGACTCCGTCCGACGGCGGGGCGCGCACCCGGTGCCGTCCGCGGTGCTGCTGGCACGCCTTGGCCGGGTGTGAGACACATCGTATTTTTCACACTGTCGGGTGACACACGACAAGGTCACAGCCGTGCAGTCCGAGCTTCTGTGGCGACTTTGCGTGTTTAGGGGACCCCGGTGGTGGACGCTGACCCCGGTGTTTCGTAACCTAGCCGAGATCTCGTGGCGAGCATGCCGGCCAGCCTGGCCGGCGACACGGGGTCACCGCCGAATCGGCCTGTCGGGGTGCCGAGCCGGACACGAGCTCAGGGCTGCCGGGTCGCGTCACGCGCCCGGAACCGGCTAGGCGGTTCACACTGAAGGAGACTCACGCGACTGTGGCGTCGCAACGACTCAAGCGCGGCCTGCGCGGGGCGATGGCGGCCACGGCGGTGGCCGCTGCCGCGGTGGGCGTTCTGCCCGTACCCGCCGGAGCCCAGCCCAACACGCCCGCGAACGCCTCCGAGGCGCTGAAGAAGTACAACGAGCTGGCCGAGCAGGCCACCAAGCTCAACGAGGAGCTGTTGCGCGCCGAGGAGCAGCGCAACGCCAACCAGACCGAGCTGGACAAGGCCAACGCCGACCTCGCCCAGGCCACCCAGGCGGGTGACCAGGCGAAGGCCGACGAGGAGAACTTCCGCGGCCAGGTCGACAAGCTGACCGAGGCGTCGTTCGAGGGCGCGCGGTTCAACCAGCTCTCGGCGCTGCTGGTGTCCGACTCCCAGCAGGACTTCCTCAACCGCATGTCCGCGCTGGGCGTGCTCGCCTCGGACAACGAGGAGGCCCTCGCGAAGCTGTCCGGCGCGGTCGACGCCGCCGAGGACGCCCGCGCGAAGGCCGCGGACGCCCAGGGCCGCGCGCAGGCCGCGACCGACGAGGCGACCCGCATCGCCGAGGACGTCAAGAAGCGCCAGAGCGAGCTCAACGGGCAGATCGACGAGGTCAAGACCCAGCTCAACCGCCTCACCTCGGCCGAGCGCACCACCCTGGCCGACGCGGGCGAACGCCCGGACGTGGCCATCCCGTCGGGCGCGGCGGGCGAGGCGCTGGACTTCGCGCTCGCCCAGATCGGCAAGATGTACTCGTACGGCGCGACCGGCCCGAACGTGTACGACTGCTCCGGCCTGACCATGAAGTCCTACGCGGCGGCGGGCGTCAGCATCCCGCGCACCAGCCAGGGCCAGGCGGGCGCGGGCCGCGCGGTCAGCCGCGGCGAGGTCACCGCGGGCGACCTGATCATCTACAACGGCGGCATGCACGTCGGCATGGCGGTCGACAACGGCCGCGTCGTGCACGCCTCCACCGACGGCGTCCCGGTCAAGGTCGTCGGTCTCAACGAGCCCGGCTCCATCTACGCGATGCGGCGCATCGCGGGCTGACGTCGGACCTGCGCGGGGCCATCCTGGTAACGGGGTGGCCCCGTCCCGTCTGCGCGGGTCGTCCGCCGGGCACGTCGACTGGAGGTTCGTGAGCCGCTACCGGGTCCTGCTGGCCCTCGTGGTCGTCGTGACCTTCCTGTCCGGCCTCGCGGTGGCCGTCGTGCCGCCGGGCGCGTCACCGCCGTCGGCCACCGCCTCGGCCCCGGTCGACGCGCCGCGCGAGGCCGCCGTCCGCGCGCTGCTCGACCGGCGGGCCAGGGCGCTGCTGGAACGCGACGAGGCCGCGTTCACCGCCGACCTCGACCCGGGCGCCGACCCGGCGTTCCGGCAGCGGCAGCGCGACCTGTTCCGCAACCTCGCCGCCGTGCCGGTCGAGGAGTGGGGCTACCTCGCCTCCGGCGGCGGCGCGGACCTCGGGTCGGTGGCGCTGCCCGCCGCCGACGAGTCGTGGGCACCCGACGTGCGGCTGTCCTACCGGCTGCGGGGCGTCGACGCGGCGGCCGGCAGCCACCCCATGGCGTACCTGTTCACCCGTCACGGCGACCGCTGGTACCTCAACTCCGACACCGCGCTGGAGGCCGTCGGCAAGCGCACGTGGCGCGGGCCGTGGGACTTCGGGCCGTGCCACGTGATCACCGGGACCGGCGGGTTCGTGCTCAGCCACCCCGGTGGCGAGGTGCTGGCCGCGCGGGTGCTCGCCGAGCTGGACGGCGCGGTGCGCGCGGTCACCGAGGTGTGGGGCGACGCCTGGTCGCGGCAGGTCGCCGTCCTGGTCCCGGGCGGCCCGGAGGAGATGCGGGCCCTGGTCGGGCCGGGGTTCGCCACCGGCACCATCGCGGGCGTCGCCGTCGCCGACCGGGTCGACCCCGTGACGCGCACCGCGCTCGGCCAGCGGGTCGTGCTCAACCCCGAGAGCGCGGGCAAGCTGTCGCCGCTGGCGCTGCGCGTGCTGCTGCGGCACGAGATCACCCACGTCGCGGCGCGCGGCGAGACCGTCGACGGCGCGCCGATGTGGCTGCTGGAGGGGTTCGCCGACTACGTGGGCTACCGGCGCAGCGACGTGCCCCCGCGCAAGGCGGCGCCGCTGCTGGCCGCGCAGGTGCGCGAGTCGCCCCCGACCGGGCCGCCCCCGGACGAGGACTTCCGGGGGGCCGGGATGGAACTGGCCTACCAGCAGGCGTGGTCGCTGAACCTGTACCTGGCCTCGACGCTGGGCGAACCGGGGTTGGTGGCGCTCTACCGGCGGCTGGCGCGGGTGCCCGCGTCCGCGGTGGACGCCGTGCTGGTCGAGGAGACCGGCCTGGACACCGCCGGCCTGGTCGCGGGCTGGCGGGAGTTCCTCCGGGCGACGTTCCCGTAGGGATCGCCCGCGGGGGCCTTCCCGTAACGTGGGCGCGTGCGTCGGACCCTGTTGGTGACCAATGACTTCCCGCCCCGGCCCGGGGGCATCCAGGCGTACCTGCACGCGCTGGCCGTGCGGCTGCCCGAGCTCGTGGTGTACGCGCCGTCGTGGACCTCGCCCGCCGGGTCGCACCCCGAGTTCGACGAGGTGCAGCCGTTCGAGGTCGTCCGGCACCCCGGGACGCTGATGCTGCCGACGCCCGACGTGCTGCGGCGTGCGTCCGACATCCTGCGCGGTGCCCGCTGCGACGCCGCGTGGTTCGGCGCGGCGGCCCCGCTGGCGCTGATGGCGCCGTGGCTGCGGTCGGCGGGGGCGGAGCGGGTCGTGGCGTCGACGCACGGGCACGAGGTGGGCTGGTCGATGCTGCCGGGGGCGCGGCAGGCGCTGCGGCGGATCGGGTCCGGGGTGGACGTGGTGACGTACGTGAGCCGGTACACGCGGTCGCGCTTCTCGGCGGCGTTCGGGCCGATGGCGGCGCTGGAGCACCTGCCGTCCGGTGTGGACACGTCGGTGTTCAAGCCGGACGCGGGGGCGCGGGAGGAGCTGCGCGCCCGGTACGGCCTGGGGGACCGGCCGGTGGTGGTGTGCGTGTCCCGGCTGGTGCCGCGCAAGGGGCAGGACGTGCTGGTGCGGGCGTTGCCGGAGATCCGCAGGCGGGTGCCGGGGGCGGCGTTGCTGGTCGTGGGCGGTGGGCCGTACCGGGGGACGTTGGAGCGGTTGGCGTCGGACGTCGGCGTGTCCGGGGACGTGGTGCTGACCGGGTCGGTGCCGTGGCAGGAGTTGGCGGCGCACTACAACGCGGGGGACGTGTTCGCGATGCCGTGCCGGACGCGGGGGCGCGGGCTGGACGTCGAGGGGCTGGGCATCGTGTACCTGGAGGCGTCGGCGACCGGGCTGCCCGTGGTGGCGGGTCGGTCGGGTGGTGCGCCGGAGACGGTGCGGGACGGTGTGACGGGCCGGGTGGTCGACGGGCGGGACGTGGCGGAGGTGGCGTCCTCGGTGGCGACCCTGCTGGCCGACCCGGGCCTGGCGGCGAAGATGGGCGAAGCCGGCCGCGAGTGGGTGACCCGCGAATGGCGCTGGGACGCCCTGGCCGATCGCCTGGTTGGATTGTTGAACAATTAACCCCGCCCCAGTCGAACCCGGCTGCTCCTGCGCTGACCGCCCCACCTGCTTCGCCTGGGCTGCCTGTTCCACTTGGTCTTGGCAGCCGTTTCCGAGCTACGGGCGTTGGGCGGTCGGCTTCGGCGCGGCGGGCTGCGCGTGGCGACCCGGTCCTCGACCGTTCCTTCAGGTCGCCAGTCGACGCCAGGAAACGAGGAAGACCAGCGCTGCGGTGATCGACCCGGCGGAGGCGAACGACCCCGCCCCGAGGTAGACGACCCACTCGTGGTCGCGCACCGTCCCGGTCAGGCCGACGCGGACGAGCGGCACGCCCCAGAGGATGCCGCCGAGGACCAGCCCGATCAGGGCGGACAGCGCGGCGAGCGATCCGATGACGACCCGGCCGACCCGGCGGCGGCCCTCGTAGCGGTGCAGAGCGCCGCGGCGCACCAGCCACCACGACGCCAACGCCGCCAGGCCCAGCGCGATCGCGTCCGCGGCGAGGGTGTCGCTGAGCCGGTGCCACTTCGCGGTGAGGGTGTAGTGACCGATGCCGACCGCCCACGGCAGCACCAGGAGCATCACCACGCCGCGCCACCGGTGGGGCGCGACGATCACGGCGGCGAACAGGACGGTCATGGCGATCGTGGTGTGCCCGCTGGGCAGGCTGTTGTGGGCGTAGTCGCCCGTCACCTCCACCAGCGGGGGACGCACCAGCACGAACCGCTTGAGGACCTGGACGACGACCTGCCCGAGCACGATCACCCCGACCGACGCGACCACGAGGTCCCAACGCCGCCGCAGCGCGCCGACCAGCGCGATCGCCAGCGTGGCCGCCGCCAACGAGTAGACGGTGATCTCGTCCAGCGCCCCCCACGCCTGACCTGCCTGGGCCTCGTCGACCTGGTCCGCGCCCCGCAAGGCGGCGTTCTCCAGCTCCTGGCCCGCCGTCGTCCACACGGCGAGCACGTAGACCAGTGCCGCCACCGCGAAGGCGGCGACCGCGACGACCTGCCACCGCCGAGAAGTCGCCAGGGCGACCGGCCGCTGGTCCACCCCGCCGTCCACCACCTCGCCGTCCACCACCTCGCCGTCCACCACCACGCCTGCCGCCTCCACTGGTCCGTTCGCACCGACATCGTGGACCAGGAGGGGGTTCGGCGCCCGGCGTGCCGATCAGCGAGGAGGTGAGCAGGGGATTGTTGAACGAGTGAATCTGGTGAATCTTGGGCTGGTTCGTGTTTGTAGGATTGTTGAACGAGGCCGGTGGGGGTCAGGGGAGCCGGTAGCCGGTCAGGTCGGCCAGTTCGGCCGCGCGTCGCAGTTCGGTGGTCGCGGCCAGGTGGTCACCGGCGGCGGTGAGGGTGGTGGCCAGTTCGGTGCGGGCCAGGTGTTCGGTGATGCGCAGACCCAGGCGGGCGGTCAGGGTGACCGCCTGGGTCGCCAGGGCGCGCGCTTCCGGCAACTCGCCCACCAGCCTGCGGACGCCCGCCAGGCCGACCAGGGCCCTCGCCTCACCGGGCCGGTAACCGATGCGGCGGGCCTTGGTCAGCGCCTGCTGGTACTGCTCGTCCGCCACCCGGAGCGAGGCCAGGCCCACGTGGGCGCCCGCCATCGCGACCAGGACGTTCGTCGTGATCCGCTGGTCACCGCCCTCCCGCAGCTCGGCCAGCGCGCGGTCCGCCAGCGCCAGCGCCTCGGCGTGCTCGCCCAGGTCCAGCCGCACCGACGCGGTGCTCTCCAACGCCCTCGCCGCCGCCTCGCGGAACCCGCCCTCGGTCGCCAGGCGGAGCGCCTCGTCCAGGTGCCCCAGAGCCCGCCGCGGTTCGCCCATCAGCTGCGCCGCCACGCCGAGCAGGGTCAACGCCGTGATCCGGCTCCCCCTCAGCCCGTGCTCGACGCTGATCGCCAGCGCGTCACCCAGGAAATCGACGGCCTCGGCCAGCTCCCCGGTCTCGACCGCCAACGCGCCGAGGTCCGTCAGCACGCCCGTCTCACCCGACCTCGGCCCGCCGGCCTCGCGCTTGAGCGCCAGGCACGTCTCCAGGTCGTTGCGCGCCGACGCCAGGTCGCCCGCCTCCATCCGCACCACGCCGAGGCTGCCGCGCACCCCCGCCTCGGACGCCAGGTCGCCCGACGCCCGGTGCAGCTCCACGGCCCGCGTGTAGTGCGCGACGGACGTGGCGAAGTCGCCGAGCCGCCAGTGCAGCGTGCCGAGGTTCTGGTGCATCGCCGCCTCACCGGCCTCGTCGCGCTGCTCGTGCGCGGCGTGCAGGCCGTACCGCGCGGTCGACAGCCAGTCGGCCACGTGCTTGCCGATCAGCAGGTAGCCGCGCAGCGCGTCCGCCAGCCGCCACGACACGGCCGCCGGGCCCCGTTCGGCCGCCGACCGGATCGCCGCGGTCAGGTTCGCCCGTTCCGCGTCCAGCCAGGCGCGGGCCTGTGAGGGGGTCTCCACGCCGGGTAGGCGCAGGCCGGGGGAAGCGGAAGCAGGCGCGGACTGCGACGTGGGCAGGCGCATCAGGTCCGGGTACAGCAGCTCCGCGCAGTGGTCGACCGCCCGCACGTAGAACTCCAGCAGCCGCAGCCGGGCGTCCTCCGCGTCCCCCGCCCCCGGCACCGCGAAGCGGGCCAGGACGTCGTGGAACGAGTACCGCCCGCCCGACGCCCGCACGAGCCGTGCGCCGGCGAGCCGGTCGAGCAGCGACGCCGCCTCGCCCACCGGCAGGTCCGCCACGCGCGCGGCGGCGTCGGCGGTGAAGTCCGGTCCCGGCACGACGCCGAGCAGCCCGAACAACCGCCGCGCCGCCGGCGTGAGGGCGTCGAGCGCCAGGTCGAGCGGGTGCCGGTCGCCCAGCCGGTCCAGGTAGCGGGTCAGCGACCCGCCGCCCACCGACGCCGCCGCCACGGTCAGCGCCAGCGGCAGGTACCCGCAGCGGCGGGCCAGCTCGCGGGCGGCCTGCCCGGTCCGGCCGAGCAGCACCTGCGCCTCGTCCGGTCCCAGCACGTCCAGCGGCACGCGCCGCGCGCCGTCCACGGCGATCAGGCCGCGCAGGTCGTCGCGGCTCGTCACCAGCACCGGGCAGCTCGCCGCGCCCGGCAGCAGCGGGCGCACCTGGTCGGGCGCGGCGGCGTTGTCGAGCACCAGCAGCATCCGGCGGCCGGTGAGCAGGGAGCGGAACAGGGTGGACTGCTCGTCGAGGTCCACCGGGATCTGCTCCGGCGGCACGCCCAGCGCCCGCAGGAACCGGGTCAGCACCTCCGCCACCGACGTCGGCGGCCCCGGCGCGTACCCGCGCAGGTCCGCGTACAGCCGCCCGTCGGGGAACCGCTCCCGCAGCCGGTGCGCCACGTGCACCGCCAGCGCGGTCTTGCCCACGCCGGGCGCGCCCGTCAGCGCCACGACCGGCACGGCGGTGCCCGGCGCCGACGGGGGAGCGACGAGCCGGGAGATCCGGTCCACCAGCTCCTCCCGCCCCACCAGGGCGGGCACGTCGGGCGGCAGGTCGTCGGGCACGTCCCGGTCGACGCGCTCGCCGGGCGCGGCCAGGGCCGGGTCACCCACCAGGATCGCCTGGTGCACCGCGCGCAGCGCAGCGCCCGGTTCGATGCCGAGCTGCTCGTCGAGCAGCCGGTCGACCTGCCGGAACGCCGCCAGCGCCTCGGCCTGCCTGCTGGCCCGGTACAGCGCGACCATCAGCTGCGCCCAGAACCGCTCGCGCAGCGGGTGGTCGGCGGTCAGCGCGCGCAGCACCGGCACCAGCCGCTCGTGGTTGCCCAGTGCCAGCTCGACGTCGTTGCGCTCCTCGTGCACGACCAGCAGCCGCTCGGCCAGCCGCGGCACCTCGTCGGCGCGCAGCGACTCCGAGGGCACGTCCGCCAGCGCCGGCCCGCGCCACAGCGACAGCGCCTCGGCGTACAGCTCGGCCGCGTCGGCCGGTCGACCGGACCGGGCGGCCTGCCGGGCCAGGTCCGCGGTGGTGGCGAACCGGTGCACGTCGACGTGCTCCGGCGGCACGACCAGCCGGTAGCCGTCGGGGGTGGTCCGGATCAGCGACGGGTCGCCCAGCAGCTGCCGCAGCCGCATCACGTAGGTCTGGAGCGTGCCGCGGGTGCGCGCGGGCGGCGAGCCGCCCCAGAGGAACGACACCAGTTCGCCAATCGAGACGACCCGGCCGGCGCGCAGCGACAGCGCCGCGAGCAGGGCCCGGTGCTTGCCCGCCCGGACGGGCACGGCCTGACCGTGTATGCGCACGTCAAGAGGGCCTAGGAGGCCGAACCACGGCCCTTGGCCCATCCGCTCGCGTCCCCTCGTTCCGGCGGTCCGGGCGCAGCGCCGGGCAGCCGCTGACGGCACGAGTCATCGCCGCGTCAGCGATACGACAGCGCTGTGCGGCAGTCTTGTGCCATCCCGGTCGGGGGACCGGGGCGGCAGAACTTCTCGGGTCCGCGTCAGCGGATACGCGATCACTGGGGGTCGGGTGGCCCGCACCGCGAGGTGCGTGCCACTCGTCTTTTGTGTCCCGTTCGGCGGAGGGTAAACCTCCGGCCCGCCCGCCGTGGGCGGATCAGCTGTAAATCGCCTCGATGTCCTGCTTGTAGGTGGACGCGACCACCGAGCGGCGCAGCTTGAGGCTCGGCGTCATCTCGCCGCCGGCCTCGGTGAAGTCCACCGGCAGGATGCGGAACTTCTTGATCGCCTCCGCCTTGGACACCGCCTGGTTGGCCTCGTCCACGGCCGCCTGGATCTCGGCGCGCAGCACCTCGTCGTCCACGAGGTCGGCCACGGTCGTCGACGCGGGCTTGCCGTGCTGCTCCCGCCACGACGGGAAGAACTCGGGGTCGATCGTGACGAGCGCCCCGATGAACGGCTGCGCGTCGCCGACCACCATGCACTGGCTGATCAGCGGGTGGGCGCGCAGGCGGTCCTCCAGCACGGCGGGGGAGACGTTCTTGCCGCCCGCCGTGACGATGATCTCCTTCTTGCGGCCGGTGATCCTGAGGAAGCCGTCGCCGTCCAGCTCGCCGAGGTCGCCGCTGTGGAACCAGCCGTCCTCCAGCGCCTCGCCGGTGGCGGTCGGGTTGTTCCAGTAGCTGCGGAACACCACGTCGCCCTTGATCAGGATCTCGCCGTCCTCGGCGATGCGCACCGCGGTGCCGGCCACCGGGCGGCCCACCGTGCCGACGCGGAACGCGGTCTCGGTGTTCACGCACGCCGCCGCGCTGGTCTCGGTCAGGCCGTAGCCCTCCAGCACCGGCACGCCCACGCCGCGGAAGAAGTGCGCCAGCCGCGCGCCCAGCGGGGCGCCGCCGGACACCGCCGCGATGCACCGGCCGCCCAGCGCCGCCTGGAGCTTGCTGTAGACGAGCTTCGAGAACACCGCGTGCTTGATCTTGAGCCCGAGCGGGGCGCGGCCGGTGTCCAGCGCCTCGCTGTAGGCCACCGCGGTCGCCTCGGCGGCGTCGAAGATCTTGCCCTTGCCGCCGGCGTGCGCCTTCTGCTTCGCGCCGTTGTAGACCTTCTCGAACACGCGCGGCACGGCCACCACGAACGTCGGCCGGAACGACTGGAGGTCCTCGACGAGGTTCCTGATGTCGGCGGTGTGGCCGAGCGTGACCCGGGCGTAGACGCCGCACAGGGCGATGGCGCGGGCCAGGATGTGCGCGAGCGGCAGGAACAGCAGCAGCGAGTTGCCCGCCTGCATGAGCTGCGGGAACGCGCTGATGTCCGCGCGGATCTCGG
The DNA here is from genome assembly GCF_051756985.1 of Saccharothrix sabaoui. Taxonomy (NCBI): domain Bacteria; kingdom Bacillati; phylum Actinomycetota; class Actinomycetes; order Pseudonocardiales; family Pseudonocardiaceae; genus Saccharothrix; species Saccharothrix sabaoui. Next base: position 9,192 of record NZ_JBPKJK010000115.1, on the reverse strand, counting down.
ACAGCAGGTTGTAGTGGGTCAGCTCGCAGCCCTTGGGGCGGCCGGTGGTGCCGGAGGTGTAGACGATGGTCGCCGTGTCGTCCGCGCCGACCTCCTTGCGCCGGGCGCGGGCGTCGTCGTCGGACACCGAGGCGCCGAGCGCGGTCAGCTCGTCGATCGCGCCCGCCGCGTCGCCCGCCGGGCCCTCCACCTGCCACACGTGCCGCACCTCGGGCAGGCCGGACACGACCGAGTCCACGGTGGCGCGGTGGGCGTCGGTCTCCACGAACACGGCCTTGGCGCCCGAGTCGCCGAGGATCCACTCGACCTGCTCCGCCGAGGACGTCTCGTAGATCGGCACGACGACGCCGCCGGCGTGCCAGATCGCGAAGTCGAGCAGGGTCCACTCGTAACGGGTCTTGGACATCAGGCCCACCCGTTCACCGGGCTGGATGCCCGCCGCGACGAGCCCCTTGGCGACCGCGAGGACCTGGGCGGCGAAGTCGCGGGCGGTGACGTCCACCCACGTGCCGTCCACGCGTCGGCGGAAGCTGACGGCGTTGCCGAAGCGCTCCGCGTTCGCCCACACCATGTCGGTGAGGTTCTCCTCGGCAGCCACGGTGGCGGTGGCGGGGACGCTGAACTCGCGCACGTCGACCTCCGGACGTTGTTTGTTACCGGTGGGGAAACTTAGCCTGTGATTCCGGTGATACACCAGGCCGGGGCATGGTTCCGTAACCGTGTCGTGGCACTCTTCCCACCCGTGCCCACCGTCGACGTCGTGGACGAGACCTTCCTCGCGGTGCCCCCCGCCGTGGTCGCCGCCGCTTTCGCGCCCCCCGCCGCGTGGCGGGAGCTGTGGCCCGACCTGGTGCTGGACGTCTACCTCGACCGGGGGACGCGGGGACTGCGCTGGACGGTGGGGGGTGCGTTGGTCGGGACGATGGAGGTGTGGCTGGAGCCCGTCCTCGACGGGACCCTGCTGCATTACTTCCTGCGTGCCGACCTCGCGGGCGGGGCGTCGCCGAAACGCGTCCGGAAGGAGGTGCGGCGCCGCCAACTGGCCGCCAAGGAGGTGTCGCTCGGCCTCAAGGCGACCCTGGAGGCCGGTCGCCCGCCGGGGGTCGCGCCCGCGCTGCCGTAGATTCGACCTCCGTGAGGGTTCACGTCGTCTCGGATGTCCACGGCAACGCGGAGGCCCTCGCTCGCGCCGGGGACGGCGCCGACGCGCTGGTGGTGCTCGGCGACCTGGTCGACTTCGTCGACTACTACGACCACGGCAAGGGCATCCTCGGCCGCGTGTTCGGCCCGGAGAAGGTCGGGGTGTTCGCCCGGCTGCGGCGCGGCCGGGCCGGCGCGGAGACCGTCCGGTACATGCGGTCGCTGTGGGAGGGCCTGGACAACGCCGCCGAGGTGGTCCGCGAGGCCGTCGAGGAGCAGTACGCGGAGCTGTTCGGCGCGATGACCGCGCCCACCTACGCCACGCCCGGCAACGTCGACGACCCCGACCTGTGGCCGCGGTTCGCCCGCGACGGCGTGCACGTGCTGGACGGCGAGGTCGCCGAGATCGGCGGGCTGCGGTTCGGTTTCGCGGGCGGCGCGGTGCTGCACCCCGGGTTCGTGCCCAACCGGCGCGGCCCGTGGCGGCCCTACCTGCGCGCCGAGGAGGAGTTCGGCGCGGCCCTGGCCGGCCTGGGCGCGGTGGACGTGCTGTGCACGCACGTGCCGCCCGCGGTGGCCGAGCTGACCTACGACGTGGTGGCCCGCCGGCCCGAGCTGGGGTCCACCTCGCTGCTGGCCGTGATCGAGCGCGAACGGCCCCGCTGGTCGGTGTTCGGGCACGTCCACCAGCCGCTGGCGCGGCGCGTGCGGGTGGGGCGGACCGAATGCGTGAACGTCGGCCACTTCCAGCGCACCGGCACGCCCCACGTGCTGCGTTGGTGAGGTCAACAACCGGGTAGCCTCCCCGGCATGGCCGACGAGTCCACCCAGTCCATCGTCATCGACGCGACGCCCGAGGAGATCGTGGCGGTCATCGCAGACTTCGACGCGTACCCCGAGTGGGCCAACGGGGTGAAGCGCACCGAGGTGCTGGAGACCGGGGCGGACGGCCGGGCGGCCCAGGTGAAGTTCAACATCGACCAGGGCCCGATCAAGGACGAGTACGTGCTGGCCTACGACGAGTGGTCGCCGGACCGCATCTCGTGGCGCCTCGTCAAGGGGCAGATGCAGAAGTCGCAGGAGGGCAGCTACGCGCTGACCCCCAAGGGCGGCTCGACCGAGGTGGTCTACACGCTCTCGGTGCAGCTCGTGGTGCCGATGATCGGCCTGTTCCGCCGCAAGGCCGAGAAGATGATCATGGACACCGCGCTCAAGGAGCTCAAGCGCCGGGTGGAAAACGCGTAGATGACCGCCCGGCTGCTGCTGTTCACCGGCAAGGGCGGGGTCGGCAAGACCACCCTGGCCGCCGCCACCGCCACCGCGCTCGCCGCCGGTGGCCGCAAGGCGCTGGTCGTGTCCACCGACCCGGCGCACTCGCTGGGCGACGCGCTCGACGTGCCGCTGTCCGCCGAGGTCGCCGAGGTCGACGGGGGTCTGTGGGCCGCCCAGGTCGACCCGCGGGCCCTGGTCGACGACGCGTGGCGCGACCTGCGCGGCCACCTGCGGACCGTGCTCGCCGGCGCGGGCGTGGACGAGCTGGACGCCGAGGAGCTGACCGTGCTGCCCGGCGTCGAGGAGCTGCTGGCGCTGTCGGAGGTGCGGCGGCTCGCCGAGCACGGGCCGTGGGACGTCGTGGTCGTCGACTGCGGCCCCACCGCCGAGACGCTGCGCCTGCTCGCCCTCCCCGAGGCGGTCGCCTCCTACCTCGAACGGCTGTTCCCGACCCACCGCCGCGTGGTGCGCGGCCTGCTCGCCGGGGTGGCCGGCAGCACGTCGGTGGAGAGGTGGGACGCCACCGCCGACGCCCTCGGCCGGCTCGCCGAGGACCTGGAGCGGCTGCGCGCCCTGCTGACCTCGCCGACCACCGCCGTCCGGCTCGTGCTGACCCCCGAGCGGGTGGTCGCCGCCGAGACCCGGCGGACCGTGACGGCGCTCGCGCTCCAGGGCATCCGGGTGGACGGCGTCGTCGCCAACCGCGTCGTGCCCGACCCCGGCGACGACCGCGGCCCGGCCGCCGACTGGCTGCGCACCCGCCGCGCCGAGCAGGACGCCGTGCTGGCCGAGCTGTCCGACCTGGCCGCGCTGCGCACCGTCGCGCACCGCGCCGCCGAACCCGTCGGCACGGCCGCCCTGCTGGAGGTCGCCGAGGGGCTCTACCTCGGGCGCGACCCGCTGGAGGGCGAGGCCGGCGACGGCCCGCTGCTGGAGGTCTCGCGGACCGGCGAGCGCGAGTACACGCTGCGCGTCGCGCTGCCCGTCGGCGACTCCGAGCTGGAACTCGCCCGGGTCGGCGACGACCTGGCCGTGACCGTGGACGGCCGGCGGCGGCTCCTCGCCCTGCCGTCGCTGCTCAAGCGCTGCCTGGTGACCGGCGCGGAACTGGACGACACCGGGTTGGCCGTGCGGTTCGCACCCGACCCCGACCTGTGGATGCGGTGAGGCACGTGGACGCCAAGCTCGCCGAGGAACTGCGCCTGCTGCTCGACGCCGCCGCCGAGAGAGCCCAACCGTGGCTGCACCGGGTCGCCCACCAGGACGAGGACCGGCCGGGCGGCGAGGGCCACGACGCGCGGACCTGCGGCTGGTGCCCGCTGTGCAACGCGGTGGCGCTGGCCCGGGGCGACCGCTCCGAGCTGGCCGCGAAGGCCGCCGAGCACCTGGCCGGGCTGGTCGCCGTGCTGCGCGCCGCGCTGGCCGAACCCGAGCGGGCCGCCGCTCCCGCCGCCGGACCCGACCCGGGGTCGGAGCCGGACGCGGGGTCGGAGCCGGACGCGGGGTCGGAGCCGGACGCGGGGTCGGGGAGGCCGCGCGTGCAGCACATCCCGGTCGTCCGCCGCGCGCGGGGGAGCCGGTGCTGACCATCGGCGTCGACGTCGGCGGCACGAGCGTGCGCGCCGGCGTGGTGGACGGTGACGGCGCGGTGCTCGACACGGCGCGCGCGGCGACCCCCAGCGGTGAGGAAGCCCTGGAGGAGGCCATCGGCGCGACCGTCGCCGAGGTCGCCTCGCGGCACCGGGTGACCGCGGTGGGCCTGGCCGTGGCCGGGTTCGTCGCCCCCGACCGCCGCACGGTGCGGTTCGCGCCGCACCTGGCGTGGCGGCAGGCGCCCGTGGCGGACCGGATCTCCCGCCGCGTCGGGATGCCCGTCGTCCTGGAGCACGACGCCAACGCCGCCGCGCTCGCCGAGCACCGGTTCGGCGCGGCCCGCGGCGCCGGCGTCGCCGCGCTCGTGGCCATCGGCACCGGCATCGGCGGCGCGCTGCTCATCGACGGCGAGGTGTTCCGCGGCGCGCACGGCGTGGCGCCGGAGCTGGGCCACCTGCGGCTCGTGCCCGACGGCAGGCCCTGCCCGTGCGGCAAGAACGGTTGCTGGGAGCGCTACTGCAGCGGCACGGCGCTGAGCACCACCGCGGTCGAGCTGCTGGCCCGTCACCCCGGCGCGTCGACCCTGCTCACCCGCGAGTCGCTGGGTGACTCGCGGGCGGTCACCGGGCGCCGCGTCGCCGCCGCGGCCCGCGACGGCGACCCGCTCGCGCTGCGCGCCCTGGCCGACCTGGCCCGCTGGCTCGGCGAGGGGCTGGCCCTCGTCGCGGACGTGTACGACCCGGAGGTCGTGGTGATCGGCGGCGGCGTGTCCGAGTCCGCGCCGCTGTTCCTCGACGAGGCGCGCGACCGCTACGCGGCCGTGGTGACCGGCGCGGGGCACCGCCCGCTGGCCCGCATCCGCCCCGCGCAGCTCGGCGACGACGCCGGCATCGTCGGCGTGGCGACCCTCGCGCGGGACGTCGTCGGCCGTGCCGCCCGCAACGGTCGGGCCCGCTGAGCGCCGCCCGCGCCGCGTACAGTCGCGTCATGCGCACCCGCGGTGTCCCGGGACCGGACCCGGTGTCACCGCTCGACGTGCCGGGGTCGGCGTGAGGACCGGCGCGGCGAGCGGGCACGCCGGTTACTTCCACGAGACGGCGTTCTACGGCAGCGACGACGGCTTCCTCGACCTCGTCGTGCCGTTCCTGGACGAGGGCCTCGCGCACGGCGAACCGGTGCTGGTGGCGTGCGTGGAGGCCAACGAGCGCCTGCTGCGCGACGCCGTGTCCGACCCCTCGGCCGTCGTGTTCCTGCCGTGCGCCGACCAGTACCGCCGCCCGACGGACGCGATCCTCGCCTACCGCAGGCTGTTCGCCGGGTACGCCGGGGCGCACCAGATCCGCGTGGTCGGCGACGTGCCGCACCCCGGGACCGGCGCCGCGTGGGGCTGGTGGTCGCGCTACGAGGCCGCGGTCAACGAGGTGTTCGACGAGTTCCCGCTGTGGGGGCTGTGCCCCTACGACCTGCGCACCACCCCGGCCGCGGTGCTGGCGGACGTGCTGCGCACCCACCCGTACGTGGTGGGCCCGGACGGCGGGCACGCCGCCAACCCCGAGCACTCGACGCGCTGGGCGTGGCCCGCCGCCGACCCCGACCCGCTCCAGGCCGGCCCGCCCGCCGTGGCGCTGACCGACCCGTCGCCCGCCGAGGCCAGGCACGCGGTGACCGCGGTGGTCGCGACGACCGCGCTGACCGGGGACGAGCGCGACGACGTCGTGTACGCGACCAGCGAGGCCGTGACCAACGCGCTGTGCCACGGCAAGCCGCCGGTGTCCGTGCGCGCCTGGGCCGGCCGCACGCGCGTGGTCGTCGCCGTGACCGACCGCGGCTCGGGGCCGTCGTCGCCGCTGGCCGGGCTGATGCCGACCAAGGACACGACGAGCGCCGGCATCGGCCTGTGGCTCACCCACCGCACGTGCCGCGACGTGGCGATGACGCGCGACGACGAGGGCTACACGATCCGCGTGACCGTGGGCTCCTGAGCGGCGCTCACAGCACCGCCCCGTCGTCCCAGCCGGAGTCCGGCGGCGGCCCGCTGCGCATCCGCAGCACCAGCCACCCGGCGCCCGAGCACATCACCACCAGCGCCAGCGGCGTGCCGACCGCGCCCGTCAGCCCGAACAGGCCGGGGGCGACCAGCACCACCACGCCCAGCAGGATCAGCACCAGCGCCGCGATCGTCCCGGGCCGCAGCGCGGGCAGCGGCGGCGGGTCGGGCGGCACGTAGTGGCTGTCGGGGTCGTCCTCGTCGAGGTCGTCGGGGTCGTCCTCGGCGGTGGCCACCGCCGGTCCGCTCCCGGGGTTCGCCGGCCTCACCGGCTCCGCCTCGTCGTCGGCCTGGTCGTCCGCTGCGTCGTCCGCCTCGTCGTCGGACCAGGCGCGCCTGCCGACGCCCTCGCGCTCCAGGCCCGCGACGATCTCGGCGAAGGTCGCGTCCACGTCCTCCGGCCCGTCGGTCGGGTCGCGTCGGGAGTTCATCGGCGTGCTCCAACCCTCCGAGCCTTCACAGGCGGGTGCCAGGGGTTCCATCGTCCCACGACCCCGGTGCGTTGCGGATCGCGTCAGACGGGCGATCACCGGACCGTACCCCCTCCGCGCGGGTCTTCGTTGTGCCTTGTGGTGTCGGCTCCGTAGGCTGGCGTGGGGATCAAGCACGTCGAGGAGGCGCTCCTACCGGTGCTGTACTGGTTGATGAAACACATCTTTCTCGGGCCACTCCTGAAGTTGTTCTTCCGACCCCGGATCATCGAGGGCGCGGAGAACATCCCCAAGGAGGGCGGAGCCATCCTCGCGAGCAACCACCTCGCGGTCTCCGACTCGTTCTTCCTCCCGCTGAAGCTGTCCCGCCGGGTCACCTTCCCCGCCAAGATCGAGTACTTCACCGGGAAGGGCTTCAAGGGCGCCCTCCAGCGCTGGTTCTTCTCCGGCGTCGGGCAGGTGCCGATCGACCGGTCCAGCGCGTCGGCGGCGCAGGGGGCGCTGGACACCGGCGTGCGGATCGTGCGCGAGGGCAAGCTGCTCGGCATCTACCCGGAGGGCACCCGCTCGCCGGACGGCCGGCTCTACAAGGGCAAGGTCGGCGTGGCCTGGATCGCCCTGGAGTCGGGCGCGCCGGTCATCCCGATCGCGATGTTCGGCACGGACAAGGCCAACCCCATCGGCTCGAAGATGTGGAAGCCCTACCCGATCCGGATCAAGATCGGCAAGCCGTTGGACTTCTCCCGCTACGAGGGGCTGTCCGGCGACCGGTTCGTGCTGCGGTCCATCACCGACGAGATCATGTACGCCCTGATGGAGCTGTCCGGGCAGGAGTACGTGGACGTCTACGCGGCCAAGGCCAAGGAGGTGCCCGGCGGCTCGTCGTCCGCCGGCTCGCCGTCCGCCGGGCAGGTCCCGCCGCCCGACCGGCTGCCCGAGACGAAGGCGGGCTGACCAGGACCCCGACGACCGGCACCCCCTAGGGTGTGCGCGTGCGGTTCTTCTACGACTGTGAGTTCATCGAGGACGGGGTCACCATCGACCTCGTCTCCATCGGCGTGGTCGACGAGGAAGGCCGCGAGTTCTACGCCGTGTCCACCGAGTTCGACCCGGCCAAGGCCGGGCCGTGGGTGCGGGCGAACGTGCTGAACCAGCTGCCGCCGCCCGCCAGCAAGGCTTGGCGCAGCCGGGAGCGCATCCGGGAGGACCTGCTCGACTTCCTCGGCGGCCCCAAGGCCAACCGGGACGACATCGAGCTGTGGGCGTGGTTCGCGGCCTACGACCACGTGGCGCTGGCGCAGCTCTGGGGGCCGATGCCCGCGCTGCCGCGCTGCCTGCCGCGCTTCACCCGCGACCTGCGGCAGCGCTGGGAGGACGTGGGCAAGCCGCGCCTGCCGCAGGCGCCCGCCGACGCGCACGACGCGCTGGCCGACGCCCGGCACAACCTGGCGCGGTGGAAGGTGATCGAGCTGGAGCGCCTGCGCCGCGGGTTCTCCCAGCGTTGACCCGGCGTTCTCCCGTTCGTCACGTCCGGTGGGTGGACCCTGCCTTGCTGCACCGATCCAGCACGTGTCACGCTTGGGTGACCCACGCCACGAGAGAGATTGGCTAAGCAAATGCGTATTGGTGTGCTCACCGGCGGTGGCGACTGTCCCGGCCTCAACGCGGTCATCCGCGGTGTGGTCCGCAAGGGCATCGAGGCCCACGGCTGGGACATCGTGGGCTTCCGCAACGGGTGGCGGGGACCGATCGAGAACCTGACCAAGCCGATCGGGCTCGCCGACGTCGAGGACATCCTGACCCGGGGTGGCACGATCCTCGGTTCGTCGCGCACCAACCCCTACAAGGTCGAGGGCGGTGTCGACCGCATCCGCGAGGTGCTCAAGGAGAACGGCGTCGACGCCCTCATCGCCATCGGCGGCGAGGACACCCTGGGTGTCGCCAAGCGCCTGACCGACGACGGCATCGGCGTCGTGGGCGTGCCGAAGACCATCGACAACGACCTGGGCGCGACCGACTACACGTTCGGCTTCGACACCGCCGTGCACATCGCGACCGAGGCGATCGACCGGCTCCGCACCACGGCCGAGTCCCACCACCGCGCCCTCGTCGTCGAGGTCATGGGCCGGCACGCCGGCTGGATCGCGCTGCACTCCGGCCTCGCCGGCGGCGCCAACGTCATCCTCGTGCCCGAGCGCGAGTTCAACGTCGACCAGGTCATCGAGTGGGTGGAGCGCCGCTTCGAGCGCCAGTACGCCCCGATCATCGTGGTCGCCGAGGGCGCGATCCCGCAGGGCGGCGCCGAGGTGCTGCACTCCGGTGAGAAGGACGCGTTCGGCCACGTGCGGCTGGGCGGCGTCGGCACCTGGCTGGCCGAGGAGATCGCCGAGCGCACCGGCAAGGAGTCCCGCGCGGTCGTGCTGGGCCACGTGCAGCGCGGCGGCGTCCCCACCGCGTACGACCGCGTGCTCGCCACCCGGTTCGGCCTGCACGCCGTGGACGCCGTCGCCGAGGGCGACTTCGGCGTCATGGTCGCGCTGAAGGGCACGGACATCGTGCGCGTGAAGCTGGCCGAGGCGACCGCCGAGCTGAAGACCGTGCCGCTGGAGCGCTACCAGGAGGCCGAGGTCTTCTTCGGCTAAACCCCTCCGCACCACGTCCAGGCCCCCCGAACCCCAGGTCCGGGGGGGTGATCTTGCGGGCGAGGTT
>NZ_JBPKJK010000114.1:0-30132 GCF_051756985.1 Saccharothrix sabaoui | reverse complement strand
TCGGTCCACCCGGACTACGGCGACCAGGGCGCGTCGACGGCCCAGGTGGTGTCCGCGTCGTAGGACGACGGGGCGTCGTAGGGGTGCGCGCCGCCGTCGACCGCGACCCACACCTCCGCCGAGTGGTGCCGCACGGACGCGCCCAGCTCGTTGAGCGACCGGAGCTTCACGCCGCCGGTGCCGGGCTGGGCGCAGAACGTCGCGTCGCGCCGGTACAGGTCGGTGTCCTCGCTCGGCGAGATCCGCACCCGGAACGCCTGGTGGCGCAGGTGGTGGCCGGGCACGTTGCGCGACTCGAACGAGTAGCACGACGGCTCGGCCAGGCCGCGCCGCACGACGAACGTCGCGTCGCCCTTGAGCAGCGCGGCGCTGCCCGCGCCCACCACGTCGGTGCGCGCGACGCCGTCCTGGTGCCGCAGGTACCGGTCGGTGAACCCGGCCGTGGTGACGCGGAACGAGCGCGCCCGGTCGAGCGGCAGGTCCGCGCCGCTGCGCCACAGCGGGACCGTCGCGGCCCACGTGGTGTCCGCCGCGAAGCCCTCGGCGGTGTCCCACGGGTTCGGGCCGCCGGGGCGCGCCACGTGCACGGCCTCGTCGCGGTGCCGGAGGAAGTGGCCGGGCAGGTTGCGCGACTCCAGCGCCGTGCCGCCCGAGCCGGGGCGCGCGCAGAACGTCGCGTCGCCCGCGAACCCCGCCGTGCCGTCGGCGGCGTCCGAGCGCACGCGGAACCCGGAGTGCCGCAGGTAGCGGCCGGGGAAGTTGCGCGACTCGAACGACAGGCACGCCGCGTCGGCCAGGCCCGGCCGGGCCCAGAACGTCGCGTCCAGGCGACCGGTGTCGTCGCCGACGACGTCGGTGCGGGCCAGGCCGTCGCGGTGCCGCAGGTGGCGGTCGGTGTGGCCGGGTGTGGTGACCCGCAGGGAGATCGCCTCGCCGCGCCCGACCTCGGTGCCGTCGGCGACGGCCAGCACGCGCCGGTTGACCTCGCGCACCCGCGCCTCGGTCACCTTCAGCACCTGCCGGTCGTAGGTGTAGAACCCGTTGACCTCGTTCTCCACGTCGTAGGGCTCGGTGTAGACCGACGCGGACAGGCCGCGGGTGTGCACGAACCGGCCGACCTCCTTGGTGATCTCCACGTACCGGGTGGTCAGCGACGTCTCGTCGGGGAACAGGTCGCCGTAGGCGAAGCCCGCGCCCGGCTGCCACTCGTGGCCGGCGACCCGCCGCCCCAGGCCGCCGTACTCGCCGAGGACGGCGATCCGGTTCGCGTCGGGCTGCCGGGTGGCCGCGGACACCTGGTAGGCGTGGTCGTCGACGACGTCGCCGTTGCCCGGGTCGGGGTCGGACACGCAGCAGTTGGAGCCGGAGTTGTGGTTGATCAACCGGGTGTTGTCGACCGACCGGACGAGGTCCACGATGCGGCCGGCGTCGTACTCGCCCCAGCCCTCGTTGAACGGCACCCACTGCACGATCGAGGTGATGCCCTTGAGCTGGTCGAGGACCCGGCGCAGCTCGGACTCGAAGTGGGCGCGCCCGTTCGGCACCTCGTCCACCGCGTCGAGCGACGGCATGTCCTGCCAGACCATCAGGCCGAGCCGGTCGGCGTGGTAGAACCAGCGGGCCGGCTCCACCTTGATGTGCTTGCGCACCATGTTGAAGCCCAGCGCCTTCTGCCGCTCCAGGTCGAAGCGCAGGGCGGCGTCGGTGGGCGCGGTGTAGATGCCGTCGGGCCAGTAGCCCTGGTCGAGCGTGCCGAGCTGGAACACGAACTTCCCGTTGAGCAGCGGCCTCGTCACGCCGCCGACCACCGCCTTGCCGAGCGAGCGCATGCCGAAGTAGCCGGTGACGACGTCGGTCCCGAGGGTGACCCGCAGGTCGTAGAGGAACGGGTCGTCGGGCGACCACAGCCGGGCGTCCGGGACGGGGACGCGCAGGTGCGCGCCGGTCGTGCCGCTCGCCGTGCCGACGACCCGGCCGCCGGTGAGCACCTCGGCGCGCACCTGCTTCCCGGCCGTGCCCCGCACGACGAGGTCGAGGACGCCCGCGGGCACGTCCGGGGTCGTGTCCAGGCGGGTGACGTGGTCGGCCGCGACCGGTTCCAGCCACACCGTCTGCCAGATGCCGGACGCCGCGGTGTAGAAGATGCCGCTCGGGTCGCGGCGCTGCTTGCCGATCGGGTACGAGCTGCCGTCCACCGTGGACCGCACGCCGACGACGACCTCGTTGGCGCCGGCGCGCAGGGCGTCGGTGACGTCGAACGAGAACGCGTCGAAGCCGCCGGTGTGCGTGCCGACGCGGGTGCCGTTGACCCAGACGCGGGTCTCCCAGGTGACCGCGCCGAAGTTCAGCTTCACCCGGCGACCGCCCCAGCCGGCCGGGGTGGTGAACGTGCGGCGGTAGTACATGTGGTCCTCGTGCCGCTTGATCCCCGAGAGCGCGGACTCGACCGGGTAGGGCACGAGCACGCCCTCGGGGAGCGTCCGGCCGATCGGCGGCGCGTCGAGGTCGGGGGCGCCGGCGAACTCCCAGACGCCGTTGAGGTTGAGCCAGTCGGTTCGCACGAGCTGCGGGCGCGGGTACTCCGGCAGGGCGTTGGTCGGGGACACCTGGCCGGTCCACGGCGTGGTCAGCGGGGCGGGTTTCGGCTGCCAGACGGCGGCGGAGGCGGCCGTCGGCACGGCGAGCACGAGGGTGCTCAGGACGAGGAGCCCGGTCAGCCCGGACAGCAGCTTGCGCATGGTCGCTCCACGGTCGGCAGGGGGCTGGTGACGTGGGTCACCCCGTTCTTACCTCGTTGATACAACGTTGTAAAGCGGTCGGGGGGCCGGCTACCATTCCGGTCGTTCCCGAGACCACGACGGAGGCGGAGGCACCGCTTGGCCACGCTCAAGGACGTCGCCGCGCTGGCCGGCGTGTCGGTGAAGACCGCGTCGAACGTGGTCAACGGCCACGCGTTCGTGAAACCGGAGAACCGCCGCCGGGTGGAGCAGGCGCTGGAGGCCACCGGCTACCGGCCCAACCTCGGCGCCCGCAACCTGCGCCGGGGCCGCACCGGTTCCCTGGCCCTCGTGGTGCCCGAGCTGGTCGTGCCGTACTTCGCGGAGCTGGCCGGGCTCGTGCTCGGGGCGGCGCGGGAGCGGGAGTGGAACGTCCTGATCGAGCAGACCCTGGGCACCCGCGAGGGCGAGCGGGACACGCTGGCCTCGCTCGGCCCGCACATGATCGACGGCGCGATCGTCAGCCCCGAGGCGCTGGAGGCGCGCGACTTCGACGAGCTGGCCCCCGGCATCCCGGTCGTGATGCTCGGCGAGCACCTCGTGGACCTGCCGATCGACCACGTGGGCATCGACAACGTGGCGGCCGCGCGCACCGCCGTGGCGCACCTGGTCGGCCTGGGGCGGACCAGGATCGCCGCGATCGGCGCGCACCCGCACCGCGGCACGGCGGCGCAGCGCCTGGAGGGCTACCGGCTGGCGCTGGCCGACGCGGGCCTGCCCGTGCGCGACGACCTGGTCGCGACCGCGCTGAACTACCACCGCCGCGACGGCGCGGAGGCGATGGCGCGGCTGCTGTCCGCGCCCGAACCGCCGGACGCGGTGTTCTGCTTCAACGACCTGCTCGCCACCGGCGCGGTGCGCGCGGCGGCCGAGCGCGGGGTGCGCGTGCCGCACGACGTGGCCGTCGCCGGTTTCGACAACACCGAGGAGGGCGCGTACAGCCTGCCGTCCCTCACCACCATCGCGCCGGACAAGGCGGCCGTGGCGCGGGCCGCGGTGGACCTGCTGCACCGGCGCGTCGAGGACCCGCGACGACCGCCGGAGCACGTCCGGACGCCGTTCTCGTTGCGGGTGAGGGAGAGCACCGGTGGTGCGTGAGGGCGTGTTCGAGGCTCCCGGTCGGATCAACCTGATCGGCGAGCACACGGACTACAACGACGGGTTCGTGCTGCCGATCGCGCTGCCGCAGACGGCTCGGGTGATCGCGGCCCGGCGGGACGACGGCGTGCTGCGGGTCGCGTCGAAGCAGGCGGGCGGCACGACCGAGGTGCGGGTCGTGGACCTCGTGCCGGGCGCGGTGACCGGCTGGGCGGCGTACGCGGCGGGCGTGGTGTGGGCGCTGCGGGACGCCGGTCACCCGATCGGCGGGTTCGGGCTGCTCGTGGACGGGTCCGTGCCGCTGGGCGCCGGGCTGTCGTCGTCGGCGGCGCTGGAGAGCGCGGTGGCGCTGGCCGTGACCGAGCTGTCCGGGGTGTCGCTGGACCGCCGCGAGCTGGCGCGCATCGCGCAGCGCGCGGAGAACGAGTTCGTCGGCGTGCCGTGCGGGGTCATGGACCAGTCGGCGTCGCTGCTGGCCCGGGAGGGGCACGCGCTGCTGCTGGACACCAGGTCGATGAGGACCGAGCACATCCCGTTCGACCTGTTCGGCCACGGCCTGTCGCTGCTGGTCGTGGACACGAAGGCGCCGCACCGCCTGGTCGACGGCGAGTACGCGGCGCGGCGGCGCGACTGCCACCGGGCCGCCGCGCTGCTGGGCGTGCCCGCGCTGCGCGACCTGCGCGACGCCGACCACGACCTGCCCGACACCCTGGCCCGGCGGGTGCGGCACGTGGTGGGCGAGAACCACCGCGTGCTGGAGGTCGCCGACCTGCTGCGAAGCGACCGCGTGCGCGACGTCGGGCCGCTGCTCACCGCGTCGCACGAGTCGTTGCGCGACGACTACCAGGTCACCGTGCCCGAGCTGGACACGGCGGTCGACGTGCTGCTGGCCGAGGGCGCGCTGGGCGCGCGCATGACCGGCGGCGGCTTCGGCGGCTGCGTGATCGCGCTGGTCGAGGAACCCGCCGTGGCCGCCTGCGAGGCCGCCGTGCGCAAGGCGTTCGCCGCCGCCGGCTTCGCCACCCCCGAGACCTGGACCGCCACCGCCTCCCCCGGCGCCCGCCGCACCGCATGACCCATCCCCCACGAACGCAGAACTCGCGCGTCCTGAACGCATGACTCACCCGCCACAAACGCATGACTCGCCAGTCGCGAACGCAGAACTCAGGGGTCCCGAACGTCGGACTCGCGGGGCCGGAACGTACGACTCTCGCGCGAGTCATGCGTTCACGACCCGTGAGTCCAACGCTCAAGACCTGTGAGTCCAACGCTCAGGGACCCTGAGTTCTGCATTGGGGACGTGTGAGTGGGGGTCAGCGGGTTAGTACCAGGGCTTGGGGGCGGCTTGTTCGGTGCGGGTGCGCAGCCACTTGACCCGGGTGGTGGTCTCGTCCTGGCAGGTGCGCACCGCGCCGCCTGCCGCTCGCACAGGTGGCTCCTCGGTCACGTGCTCGTCCACCCGCGACGGCCACGTCCCGCCGGCCCCGTAGGGGGTGCGTGGTCCCCACGGGTGCTCTTCGGCTTCCCGTCTTGCCATGCCGTACGGCCTACCCGTCTACACCCGTACTACACGTGCCGCTCACCTTCCCGGTGTACGCAGGGGTGCGCAGCGATCTTCCCGGCCCTGCACCGAAGGAGAGCCGATGTCCCCGTTGTCCCGCCGAACGCTCATCGCCGGCGGCATAGCCGGCGCGGGGGTGGGCGTCCTGTCGCCCGCCACCGCGAACGCGCTGGCCTACCCGTTCACCCTCGGCGTCGCCTCGGGCGAGCCGGTCGCGGACGGTTTCGTGATCTGGACGCGCCTCGCGCCGAGCCCGCTCAACGCGGACGGCCTGGGCGGCATGACGAGCGCCACCGTGACCGTGGAGTGGCAGGTCTCCACCGACCGGCGGTTCACGCAGGTGGTGCGCACCGGCTCGGTCGGCGCGACCCAGGCGTGGGCGCACAGCGTGCACGTGGAGGTCGACGGCCTCCAGCCCGGCCGCGAGTACTTCTACCGCTTCCGCGCCGCCGGGCACATCTCGCCGGTGGGCCGCGGCGTCACCGCACCCGCGGTCGGCACCAGCCCGGAGCTGACCATGCTGTTCGCCTCGTGCTCGCACTACGAGGAGGGCTACTTCACCGCCTACCGGCGCATGGCGGAGGAGAACCCGGACCTGGTGCTGCACCTGGGCGACTACATCTACGAGGGCGCGGCGACCACCACGAAGGTGCGCCGGTTCTCGCCGGCGGCGGAGATCGACGGGCTCGCCGACTACCGGGTCAGGCACGCGCAGTACAAGACGGACGTGGACCTCCAGGCCGCGCACGCCGCCGCGCCGTGGCTGGTCGTGTGGGACGACCACGAGGTGGAGAACAACTACGCCGAGCTGGTGCGCAACGACTCCTCCCCGGCGGGCGACTTCACGGCGCGGCGCGCGGCGGCGTACAAGGCGTACTACGAGCACATGCCGCTGCGGTCCGCGCAGCGGCCGGTCGCGGAGGACATGCAGCTGTACCGGCGGGTCCGCTGGGGCGGCCTGGCCACGTTCCACCTGCTCGACACCCGCCAGCACCGCGACGACCAGGCGTGCGGCGACGGCACGAAGGTGTGCCCGGAGGCCGACGCGCCGACGCGCACGCTGACCGGCGCGGCGCAGGAGGCGTGGCTGCTGGACGGGATGCGCCAGAAGCTCGGCACCTGGGACTTCCTGGGGCAGCAGGTGTTCTTCGCGCAGAAGCTCGCCTCCGCGGACGGCGCGAGGTCGATGGACTCGTGGGACGGCTACACCGCCAACCGCGGCCGGCTCCAGCGGGGCTGGGACGCGGCGGGCCTGCGCAACACCGTCGTGCTGACCGGCGACGTGCACCGGTCGTGGGCGGCGAACCTGATGAACGACTACACCGCGCAGGACCGGGTCGTCGGCACCGAGCTGGTGACGACCTCGATCACCTCCGGCGGCGACGGCAACGCCGCCGACAACGGCCTGTCGAGCCTGAACCCGCACGTGAAGTTCTACAAGAACCTGCGCGGCTACGTCCGCACGCGCACCTCCGCGACGCGGGTGGACGTCGACTTCCGCTTCCTGGACCGGGTCACCACGCGCGACTACCCGGTCCGCACGCTCCAGAGCTACGTGATCGAGGCGGGCAACCCCGGATTGCAGGCACCCTGATGAAGACGACCCCGACGAAGACGACGACGAAGCTGGCCGTCCCCGCCCTCGTGTGCGGGCTGGTCCTCGCCGGCGCGGGCACCGCGTCCGCCGCGGCCACGTGGAGCGCCGCCAACAGCACCGCCACCGGGGACCAGGACAACGCCGCCGTGTCCGCCGTCCGCAACGGCTGGACGGCCGTGGTGTGGGAGGACGACCGCGACGACGCCACCCCGACCGACCCGCTGCACAGCGACGTGTGGGTGCGGCTGTTCAAGGACGGCGAGTCGCGCTACGAGAAGAAGCTGTCCGCCGGCGGCAGCGGCGACTGGCGGCACGTGCAGCCGGACGTGGCCCTGCACGACGACGGCAGCGCGGTCGTGGTGTGGGCGGAGGACGCGGACGGCAACGGCTACTACAACATCCAGGTGCGGGCCCTGTCGAACACCGGCGCGGTGTCGGGTTCGGCGATCGCCAACGCGGACCCCGCGGGCCAGCAGAGCGTGCCCGCGGTGGGCGCCGACCCGGACGGCGCCGGGTTCGCGGTGGCCTGGGAGGACGAGCAGACCTCCGCGAACGCCACCGTGCGGGTGGCCGGGTTCGCGTCGATCTCCGCCAAGTCCTACGAGGTGCAGGCGCACGCGACGGGCGGCACGCACCAGCGGCCGGACGTGGCGGTGGGCGCGGCGGGCAACGCGGTCGTCGCGTGGGCCGAGGACGGCGACGGCGACGGGGCGTTCGACGTCGCGCGCAAGGTGCTCACCCCGACCGGCGGGGTGAAGGTCGCGCAGGCGGCGGCCAACGCCTCCACGGGCGGGCAGCAGCGCCGCCCGGTCGTGGCGGCGAACTTCAACGGCGACTTCGCGGTGGCCTGGGAGACCGACCACACGGGCACGGCCGGGGTGGGCGTCCGCTCGTTCACCGCGGCGGGCGCGGCGCGGACGGCGGCGGACACCGTGCTGCCGGGCGCGGACCCGCAGATCGGCGTCGACGACCAGCTCGACGTCGCGGTCACCTGGGCGCAGGCGCAGGACGTGGTGACGCAGGGCCTCAACCCGGACGGCACGGTCGAGGGCCGCCTGCCGCGCCAGGCGACGGTCTCCACCGCCACCGGCCGCCAGGACGAGCCGGCGCTGGGCGTCGACGCGTGGGGCCGGATCACGGTCGCCTACACCGACGACAACGACGGCAACGGCTTCGACCAGGTCTACCTGGGCGTCGGGCTGGTCAACAGCACGTGGTGAGGCGGGCGCGCCCCGCCCGGGCGGGGCGCGTCACCGCCGGAACTCCGCCACCAGCCGCTTGGGCGCGCGGCACAGCCACGCCTCGGTGAGCAGTTCGCCCAGTTCGCCCTCCGGGATGTCGTCGAGCCGGACGAGCACGGCGGCGTAGCCGTCGAAGTGCGGGGTGGTGAAGTAGACCGCCGGGTCGTCCGCGACCAGCGCTTGCTTCACCCCCTCGTCCGCGACGCTCACGCCGAGGACCGGGCCGGACGGCGCGGCGTCGCCCAGGGTCTCGCGGTCCTTGCCGCGCAGCGGCCGTTCCCAGGCGAACGCCTTGTCCCGCACGCGCCACGCGGGCAGACCTTCGTAACTCGGTCGCTCCGCCGTCTCCGGCAGCGCCAGGGCCAGCCGTCGCACGTCGTCCCAGGTAGCCATGGGCGTAGACGATAGACCCCGGCAACCGTTGGCGAGGCCAATGCACTCCCCCGCGGACCGGCGAGCCGCCCGGCACCGGTCGCCACTACGGCGACCCGCACGACCCGGACCGCGAGCGCGGGGCTTTCAGAGGACCAGCGAGACCCCGGTCGCGGTGACCACCACGGCGACCGCCGCGTCCAGCACCCGCCACGCCGAAGGACGCGTGAACGTGCCCGACAGCCGGCGCGCGCCGAACCCGAGGGCGCTGAACCACAGCGCGCTGGCCGCCATCGCCCCCGCGCCGAACCACCACCGGTCACCGCCGAACGCGGTCGACGCGGTGCCCAGCAGCAGCACGGTGTCCAGGTACACGTGCGGGTTGAGCCAGGTCAGCGCCAGGCACGTGACGACCGCCGCCGACGCCGCGCCGCCGAGCCGCAGCGCCGCCGGCCGCAGCACCCGGCGCGCGGCCAGCACGCCGTAGCCCACCAGGAACGCCGCGCCGACCCAGCGGACCACCTCCAGCGCGGTCGGCCACGCCGAGAGCGCCGCGCCGACCCCGCCGACGCCCAGGGCGATGAGCAGGGCGTCCGACCCCGCGCAGATGGCGACGATCACCGGCACCCGTTGCCGCAGCACGCCCTGCCGCAGCACGAGGGCGTTCTGGGCGCCGATCACCACGATGAGGGACAGTCCGGTGCCGAGCCCGGCGAGCAGCGCGTACATCACACCGGGAACGGTAGGAACCGCACGGCATTAAGACCAGCTACAGTTCCTCAAGTACCGTAAGCAGTCGTGATGCTGGACCCGGAATGCGTGCGCACCCTGCTGGCCGTCGTCGACGAGGGCACGTTCGACGCCGCCGCCAGAGCGCTGCACGTCACGCCCTCCGCCGTGAGCCAGCGCATCAAGCAGCTGGAGCAGCGCACCGGCCGCGTGCTGGTGGTGCGCGCCAAACCCGTCCGCCTCACCGAGTCCGGCGCGGTCATCGCCCGCTACGGCCGCCAGCAGGCCCTCCTCGACCGCGACGCGCACACCGCGCTCGGCCTCGCCGCGGACCCCACCCCGATCGCCGTCGCGGTCAACGCCGACTCGCTGTCCACCTGGTTCCGCCGCGTGGTCAAGGAACTCGCCGGCGACGACGGCCTGGTGCTGACCGTGCGCCGCGAGGACCAGGACCACACCGCCGACCTGCTGCGCCAGGGCCTCGTCGTCGCCGCCGTGACCTCCTCGCCGCGACCCGTGCAGGGCTGCCGCGCCCGGCCGCTCGGCAGCATCCGCTACCACGCCGTCGCCTCCCGGCGGTTCGCCCGGCGGCTCGACGCCGGCACGCCGCTGCACGAGGCGCCGGTGATCGTGTTCGACGAGAAGGACGACCTCCAGGACGCGTTCTGCCGCACCGAGACCGGCCACCCCGCCTCGTCCCACCGCCACCACCTGCCCGACGGGCACGTGTTCGAGGACGCCGTCGTGTCCGGCGCGGGCTGGGCCCTGCTCACCGAGCACCAGGTCGCGCGGCACCGCGGCCTCGTGCACCTCGCCCCCGGCCGGCCGGTCGACGTGCCCCTGCACTGGCAGCAGTGGAAGCTCGACTCACCGCCCCTGGCCCGCGTCGCCGACGCCGTCCTGCGCGCCGCGGCGGCCGAGCTGCACTGACCCGGTGGACGGGACGGCGAGCGTGGTGGGGTGGCCGAAGGTCGCCATCGTCGCCGGCGGCGGCGCGTACCGGGTCTCCGCGGCCGGCCACCCCGCGGCGAGCACGTAGAGCGGGACGCTCCCCGTGCCGTCCACCCCGCAGCGCTCCGCCACCTCGACGTCGTGGAACGCCCCCGTCTGCGCCGGACCCAGGCCGAGCGCGGTGGCGGTCAGCGCGAAGGTCTGCCCCAGGTGCCCCGCGTCGAGCAGCGACACGCGGTAACAACGCGGGTGGTGGTACTTGTACGACATCCGCTCGACGACCGCGACCAGGACGACCAGGAACGCCGCCCCCGCCACCCAGTCCTGGTCCGTGCACAGGTGCGCCGCCTCCTGGGGCGAGAACCCCGGCGAGCGCAGCTCCAGCGAGTGCTCGCGGGCGTTGTAGTGGTACAGGCCCGGATCGACGCCCTCCACGTTCAGCGCGCCGACGTAGGCGTCGATCTCCTGCCGCGAACCGCCGGAGGGGCTCGTGCGGCGGAACAGCGCGCCACGACCGCAGTCGATGAAGTCGACCGGGCCGAACACGGTCGACAGCAGCGTCGCGAGGACGTCCCGCGGAACCGGGTCACCGGTGAAGTCGCGGTGCGTGCGACGCCCGTAGAGCACCTGGTCGAACGGGGCGCGCAGGTCACCGGGACGACGCGGCAGCAGCACCCGCTCGGCGTCCGGGTAGCCGGTGAACATCGCGGGCAGCGGCTCGTCCGCGCCCCGCACCTCCTGCTCCTCCTCCGGGTCGTCCTCGGACAGCAGCGTGCCGTAGTGGAAGAACGACGCCTCGGGCATCCAGTGCTCCCACACCCGCGCGACGCGGTCGTCCAGCGCGGCACCGGGGCTGTCCTCGGCCAGCAGCAACCCCGTCCGGGACATGCCCTCCACCGCCTCGTCGACCGTGTCGCGGCTGAGGTGACCGAGCAGTTCGGCGGCCTTGGCGGGTTCGGTCCAGTCGTCGAAGGCGGACAGCACCTCCGCCGCCACCGGGTGCAACGCGACCGGCGTGCCGCCCGGGTAGGGGTGGACGACGAACGAACCCCCGTGCCAGTAGCACATGACGCAGGTAGCTCGGCGGAAACGCACGGGACGGCCCCCTCGGGCGACGCGAACGGGACAACGCGGGACGGACAACGCAGGACGGGCGACACGGGACGGGCGACACGGACAGGGCGACACGGGCAGGGGCCACGACCTCGGCTCGGGGTCGTGGCCCCCCACACCCGCGGCTCATCGACCGTTGTAAGACCAGTACCAGTACCTGTTGCGACACCGGTCCTTGCGGACCACCGGCTCCGCCTTCATCGAAACAGTGCGCATCCTCTACACCTCCCCGCCCGTCGGGCGGCGACCGGGGGTTCGATCCCGACCACCGCTTCTTCCCTTGCGGGAGAACGGTTTCCCCGTCGCGGCGGCGGTGAACGGCGATCCGCGACGACAACCCGTTCCAGCAACGACTTTCGGCGGTGGTGCGGCACTCGTCACGGCTTCCAGGCCTTGCACCCGGCTGCCGTACACCAGGACGGGTGAGATCGCTCGACACGACTACTTTCTGTAAACACTGAAGTAATCAATACGGATGATTTCCCGGCCCATCGTGTCCGTTGAGCAGCGCCGGGCCAACCGCGTTCGCCCGCGCAGCGGTTCCGCCACCGGCGCGCCACGCGGGACAATCCGGTGCCGACAACGTTGTCAGCGCTTCCTCTCCCTGTCGGAGGAACCCATGCGTCTCCGCTCCGCGGCGGTCGCCGCCCTCACCCTGGCCGCACTCGCCGTCCCGATCACCGGCACGGGCGCGGCCCTCGCCGTCACCGATCCCGCCCAGCACGTCAACCCGTTCGTCGGCACCCGCCCCGGCGGTCCCGACTTCGGGCACGGCGGCGGCGCGGGCAACACCTTCCCCGGCGCCGTCGCGCCGTTCGGCATGCTCCAGTGGAGCCCCGACACGGTGACCCACCAGCACGGCGGCTACCACTACGACGACAACCGCATCCGCGGCTTCAGCCTCACCCACCTGTCCGGTCCCGGGTGCAGCGACTTCGGCACCGTCCCGTTCATGCCGTCGCTCGGCACGAGCCCCGTCGCGCACTCCACCTTCTCGCACGCCGACGAGCAGGCGTCGCCCGGCTACTACTCGGTGCGGTTCGGCAACGGCATCCGCACCGAGCTGACCTCGAACCCGCGCTCCGGCGTCGCCCGCTTCACCTACCCCGCCGGGCAGCGGGCCTCGCTCACCGTCGACGCCGGCCGCGCGTTCAACGCCGCCTCGGGCTCGATCACCGTCGGCGCGGACACCCTGTCGGGCTACACCGACAGCGGCGGGTTCTGCGGCACGGGCAACCGGTACCGGCTGCACTTCCACGTCGCCTTCGACCGGCCCTTCGCGACCGCCGCCACCGTGCTGGACGGCTGGGTGCGCGACGACCCCCACGTCGAGGGCGGCAGCACCGGCGGTGCGCCCGTCGCGCCCAAGACCGCGCAGAGCCAGGGCGTGCCCGCGCCGAGCGCGACGGCCGAGGACGTGCGCCCGCTCGCGGCGGCGGCGTTCGTGTCGTTCGACGCCACCACCGTGACCGCCCGCGTCGGCATCTCGTTCGTCAGCCTCGACGGCGCGAAGGCGAACCTGGCCGCCGAGACCGGCACGAGCTCGTTCGACGCGGTCCGCGCCGCCGCCCGCGACGCCTGGAACGGGTGGCTCGGCCGGATCGACGTCACCGGCGGCACGACCACGCAGCTGCGCACCCTCTACACCTCGCTCTACCACTCGCTGCTGCACCCCAACGTGTTCAGCGACGTGGACGGCCGGTACACCGGCTTCGACCGGCAGGTGCACACCACCTCGCGGACGCAGTACGCGAACTTCTCCGGCTGGGACGTCTACCGCTCGCAGGTGGCGCTCGTCGCGCTCCTCGCACCACAGGTGGCCGCCGACATCGCCCAGTCGGCCGTCAACCAGGCCGCGCAGGGCGGCTACTTCGACCGGTGGACGGTCGCCAACGGCGGCACGGGCGTGATGAACGGCGACCCGATGGCGATCGTCGTGTCCACCGCGCACGCGTTCGGCGGCACCGGGTTCGACACCGCGGACGCCCTGCGGCGCATGGTCGCCGGGGCGCACGACGTCCGCCAGCGCCCGGGGTGGTTGCAGTTCGACCAGTACGGGTACGTGCCGACCGGGCTGCCCGACGTGTGGGGTTCGGCGGCGACGACCCTGGAGTACACCAGCGCCGACTTCGCGATCTCCCAGTTCGCCGCCCGCCTCGGCGACGCGGCCACCGCGGAGACCTTCCTGCGCCGCGCGCAGCACTGGCGCAACCTGTTCGAGTCGGGCGCGAAGTACCTCAAGCCGCGCAACGCCGACCTGGGCTGGCCCGCGTTCAACCCCGTGCAGGAGAACGAGTACGTCGAGGGCAACGCCGCGCAGTACACGTGGATGGTGCCGTACAACCACCGCGGCCTGTTCGACGCGATGGGCGGTGACGCGGCCGTCGTGTCCAGGTTGGACACCTTCTTCACCGAGCTGAACGCCGGGCCGGAGAAGCCCTACGCCTACCTGGGCAACGAGCCGACGCTCAACACGCCGTGGGCCTACGCCTACGCGGGCGCGCCGCACCGGACGCAGGACGTGGTGCGCCGCGCGCTGACGTCGATCTTCACCCCGGTCCCGGAGGGGCTGGTCGGCAACGACGACCTCGGCGAGATGTCGTCGTGGGCGGTGTGGGCCGCGCTCGGCCTGTACCCGCAGGCACCCGGCCGGGCGGAGCTGGTGGTGGCGAGCCCGCAGTTCCCGACGACCGTCGTCAAGCGGGGCAACGGCGCGACGATCACCATCACCGCGCCGCAGGCGTCCGACGTGGACAAGTACGTGCAGTCGCTGCGCGTGGACGGGGTCGCGTCCACCCGGCCGTGGCTGCCCGCGTCGTTCGTGGCGCGGGGCGGCGCGCTCGACTTCACGCTGGGCGCGACGGCGTCGGGCTGGGGTTCGGCGCCGGCCGACGCGCCGCCGTCGTTCGACGTGGGCCCGGAGCGGGCGCGCTCGGGCGCGGTCGTCGGCCTGGCCGCGAAGTGCCTCGACGCGGAGCCCGCGGGTCCGACCGACGGCGCGCCCGTGCGGCTGTGGGACTGCAACGGGTCGGCCGCGCAGCAGTGGACCCTGGCGCCCGACGGCACGGTCCGCGCCCTGGGCCGCTGCCTGGACGTGAGCGGCAGCTCGCGGGCGGACGGCGCGAAGGTGCAGCTGTGGACGTGCAACGGGACGGGTGCGCAGCAGTGGTGGCCGAAGGGCGGGGCGCTGGTCAGCCCGGCGTCCGGCAAGTGCCTGGACGTGCCGAACAGCAGCACGGTCAACGGCGTCCAGCTCCAGCTCCACACCTGCAACGCCACGGCGGCCCAGCGGTGGAGGGTGCCCTAGGGGGTAATAGGCCGGTCGTCACGGCTCTCCCAACACGTGACGACCGGCCGCAGCAACCGCGAGGCGCCTACTTCACTCCGCCCGCGGTCAGGCCCGCGATGATCCTGCGCTGGAACAGCAGGACCACGACGACCAGCGGCACGGTGACGACCACGCCGGCCGCCATCTGGGTGCCGAATGGCTGGTCGAACCCGTACGCGCCGGTGAACCGGGAGATGGCCACCGTCGCCGTCTGCATCGACTTGTCGTTGACCATGGACAGGGCGATGATGAACTCGTTCCACGCCGCGATGAACGTGATGATCGCGGTGGTGAACACGCCCGGCGCGGCTAGCGGCAGGATCACCTTGCGGAACGCCTGGCCGCGCGTGCAGCCGTCGATCATCGCCGCCTGCTCCAGCTCCTCGGGCATCTGCCGGAAGAACGCGGTCAGGTTCCACACCGCGAGCGGCAGCGCGAAGGACAGGCTGGGCACGATCATCGCCTGGTAGGTGTTGATCCAGCCGATGTCGGTGAACAGCGCCAGCAGCGGCACCAGCAGCGAGATGCCGGGGAACATGGACGTGGCGATGATCAGCGCCGCGACCGCGTTCTTGAACCGGAAGCGCAGGCGCGCCAGCGCGTACGACGCCGAGACGCCGATGACCAGCGTCAGCACGGTCGTCGTGCCGGCCACCACGAGGCTGTTGAGCAGCGACCGCCCGAACCCGACGCCCGGCGCGAACACGGCCGTGAGGTTGTCCAGCGAGAACGGCGCCGGCAGCACCGTCAGCTCGAACTGGTCGGCGGGGCGCCGGAACGCCGACACCGCCATCCAGTAGAACGGCGCCAGGCAGTAGAGCAGGATCACGCCCAGCCCGGCGTACTTCACCCCGGCCCTCATCTGCGCGCCCTCTCCCGAGCGGCCCCGATGACGTCGGCCCCGAGGAGCCGGACGAACACCAGGGCGGTGACCGCCACGTACAGGAACAGCACCGTCGCGTAGGCCGCCGCCGGGCCGAACCTGAGGTTCGACGCCTCCTCGAAGGCCACCATGGACAGCGTCTCCACCGACTCCTTGCGCTGGCCGATGAGCACGAACGGCAGGTCGAACATGCGCAGCGCGTCGAGCACCCGGAACAGCACGGCCACCAGCAGCGCGGGTTTCACCAGCGGCAGCGTGATGCCCCAGAACTGGCGCCACGGCGACGCGCCGTCCACCCGGGCCGCCTCGTACACGTCGTTCGGGATGATCTGGAGGCCGGCGAGGACCAGCAGGCCCACGAACGGCGCGGTCTTCCACACGTCGGCGAGGACGACCGCGAACTTCGCCTGCCACCCCTCGGTGGTCCACAGGACCTGCTGCCCGATGACGGCGTTGGCCACGCCGTCGGCCTGGAAGATCCACTTCCAGAGCAGCGCGGACACCGCGGTCGGCACGGCCCACGGCACCAGGATGCTCGCCCGCACGACGCCGCGGAAGCGGATCGCGTGGTGCATCACGAGCGCCATGCCGACGCCGATGAGCACCTCCAGCGCCACCGTGACGACGGTGAACACGGTGGTGTTGGTGAACGCGTTCCAGAACCGGTCCGCCGCCTCGCCGGCGAAGAGGGACAGGTAGTTGTCGAGGCCGACGAACCGCGTGCCCTCCACGACGAAGCCGCTCTCGTCGAGGGAGGAGCCCTCCTGGAACACCGACTCGCGCAGCGCCGCCACCAGGGGGTACCCGACCACGAGGCCGAGCACCACGAACGTCGGGGACAGCAGCGCCGCGGCGAGTCGCCCCGCGCCCGAGGTGGCACCCCGGGCGCGGCGGGCGACCGCCGTCACTTGATGAGCTCCTGCAACTTCGCCTGGAGGTCCTTCAGGGCCTGGTCACTGGTCTTCGTGCCGGTCAGGGCGGCGTAGGCGGCCTCCTGGATCGCCGTGGTCACGTCGCCGTACTTGACCGCCTGCGGGCGGGGCTTCGCGGACAGGATCGACGCCTTGAGGGTCGGCAGGTACGGGAACTCGGCGATGAGCTCCTTGTCGTCGTACAGGCTCGCCAGGGTCGGCGCCTGCGAGGTGGCGAGCAGGTTGGAGCGCTGCGACGCCTCGCCGGTGAAGAACTTGATGAAGTCGAGCGCGGTGGCCTGGTTCTTGCCGAACGCGGAGATCGCCAGGTTGTGGCCGCCCAGGGTGGAGCTGCCGGGGCCGTTCAGGCCGGGCAGCGGGGCGACGTCGAACTTGTCCGCGACCTGCGAGGAGCCGTCGGTCTTGCTCGCCAGGTTCCACTGGTAGGGCCACTGGCGGTGGAACAGCAGCTCGCCCGCCTGGAACGCGCGGCGGCCCTCCTCCTCCTTGTAGGTGATGGCCTTCTGCGGGATGACGCCCTGCTGGAAGGCGGTCACCAGCGCGTCGAGGCCCGCCTTGGCCTCCGGCGAGTCGACGACCGGCTTGCCGTCGGGGTCCACGACGTCGCCGCCCGCGGAGTGCACGGCCTCGTCGAAGTTGACCGTCAGGCCCTCGTACTTCTCGAACTGGCCCGCGTAGCAGCCGATGGCGGGCTGGCTCGCCCGGACCGCCTGGCAGGTGGAGATCAGCTCGGCCCACGTCTTGGGCGGCTGCGCGCCGGCGGCGGCGAGCAGGTCCTTGCGGTAGTACAGCAGGCCGCCGTCGGAGTAGGCCGGCACGGCGTAGAGCTTGTCGCGGTACTTCGCGGTGTCGACGGCCGGTTCGAGGAACCCGCCCAGCTCGAACTGGTCGGTCGGCAGCTCGACGACCCAGCGGTTGGCCGCGAACTCGGCGGTCCACACCACGTCCAGGTTGAGGATCGTGTACGCGTCGGACTTGACCTGCGCGTTCTGCACCATCTGCTGGCGCTGCGCGTCGGCCGACTCCGGCAGCTCGACGATCCGGACCTTCTGGTCGGCGTGCTCGGTGTTCCACTGGTCGACGAGCTTCTGCATGTTGCCGGACGTGTCCTTGCCGGTGGCGAACGTGATCTCGCCCCGGCCCTGGAGCGCACCGGCGGGCTGCTCGCCCCCTTCCCCGCCGCTTCCGCAGGAAGCGAGGAGAACTGCTGCTCCCAGCGCTGCCACGCCCCTGCTCACGGGGTGTCGCAACGCCGTTGTCCGAACGCCCATCACGCTGACTCCCATCGATCCACGTCCTGCTCTCCCAAGCGGATCGGGGCGCTGCCGCGACTGACCACCTCGCCGGTCAACAGGACTCCCCGATCGCCGTTCGCACTGTCGAGCAGGTCCACCGCGGTGCGGGCGGACCTCTCGACGGGTTGCCGCGCAGAGATGGGTCCGCCGTCCACAACGGACGCCGGCGGCGAGTCGTCGAAACCCGTCACCGCGATGTCCGTGCCCGGCCGCGGCCCCTGGCGGCGCACTTCACGCAGCACACCTACCGCAAGTGGATCACCCACGCGATCACCGCGTCCGGTGCGACTTCGGGTTCCAGAAGGGCCCGCGTCGCCCGACCGCCCGCCTCGACGCCGGCCGCCTCTGCGGACGCGAGCCGGTCCGGCGGCAGGCCGAGCGGCTCGACAGCCCGGGCGGACCCGTTCGCGGGTGGACGGGTCGACCCGCCGCGGCACGTCGGGAACGTTCGGGACGGTCGGCCGGGACACGCCGGTGCGCAGGGCGACCTGGCGGGTCGTCACGGGGACGCCTGGGCGAGCCATGGCCTGGTCCTTCCCGCTTCGCCACTGTGGTCACGGAGTGCGCACGACCGGTCACCCGGACGGCGGTTTGACCGTTCGAAAGTGGCGCACACTGTGGCCCGCGCCACAGCGCTGCGTCAAGAAGTCGGATACCGACGTGACCGGACCGCAACGGAGGGGTGACGCCCGCGTATCACATGGCCGGCTGTCGACACCGGGTGCCGGACCGCTCCGGCGTCAGACGCGGACGACCTCGACGCCGCGCTCGGCGAAGCGGCGCACGTCGTCCTCGGTGGCGCCGGTGTCGGTCACCAGCACGTGCACCAGCCCGATGGGGCAGATCTCGGCGAACGCCCGCGCGCCGATCTTCGACGAGTCGGCCACCACGACCACGTGCTGCGCGCGGTCGGCGAGCATCCGGTTGACCTCGGCCTCGCCCTCGTGGTCGGCGTACGCGCCCGCGTCGGCGTCGATCGCGTCCACGCCGAGGAACACCACGTCCAGGTTCAGCCCGCCCAGGATCTTGCCCGCCAGGGGGCTCATCAGCTCGTAGGACTGGGGCCGGGCCACCCCGCCGGTCACCACCAGCTTCACCTGCGGCCGCACGGCCAGTTCGCCGGCGATGTTCAGCGCGTTGGTGACCACGGTGAGCACGCCGTCGCCCTCGACGTCGGCGTTCGCCACCAGTGCCCGCGCCACCTCGGTGGTGGTCGTGCCGCCGTTCATGCCGACCACCGCGCCGCGGCCCACCCGTTCGGCGGCGGCCTTCCCGATCCGCTGCTTCTCCCCCGCGCGGCGCACGGTCTTGTACCGCTGCGGGAGGTCGTAGGCGACCTCCGAATGGGCGACCGCGCCGCCCCGGGTCCGGGTGAGCAGCCGCTGCCCCGCCAGGTGGTCCAGGTCGCGGCGGATGGTCGCCCCGGAGACGTCCAGCTCGGCCGCGATCTCGTCGACCTCGACCCTGCCCCGCTCGGCCAGCAGCTCCAGCAGTGCGTTCAGCCGCTCGTACCGGTTCACGCGGCCACCTCCAGCCCCAGGGTCCATGCAGATTACTGATGGGTCGGGGTGAACGGAACGGTTCGGCGGGCACCGGCCGGGACGCCCGCGCGACCCGGTTCGCCCAGGTCGTCCCGGTGGTCCCGGCCGGTGGCCGTCAGCAGACGCTCTGCGTGCTGTTGACCAGCGTGTTGTTGCGGAACGTCGTGTTCGTCCCGCACGGGCTCTCGCGGATGGCGGAGTTCGTCACCCGCAGGTTCTGCACGACGACGTCGCGCGTCACCGGGAACTCGGTGCGCGCCGCGAGCCGGATGTCGCCGGGGCCGGTGACCGTGCCGCCCTGCGCGGCGAGGTTCACGTTGTAGCAGTTCTCGATGAGGATCGCGTTGCCGCCGGTGTTGGCGATGTCGATCCGGTCGATCTGGAGCCCGCCGCTCTCCGAGACGCAGAAGATGCCCCGGCCGCCGCCGCGGGCGATGACCTGGCCGACCCGGACGTTGATCGGGTAGCCGTCGCCGATCCGGCCGTTGCGGTTGGCGGTGCGGAACGCGGCGTAGCCGGTGCCCGAGCCCGCGTTGTCGGCGTCGACCGTGCCGACGGTGGCGTTGATCGTGTCGTTGAGCAGCAGGCCCGACTCGCCGACGCCGCGCGCCACGACGGTGCCGATGGTGAGCCCGTCGAGCCCGTAGGTCTCCACGGCGTGCGAGCCGGCGCCCTGGACGTAGGCGTGGTCCAGGCGGATGTTGCGGCTGCGCTGGCTCGTGTCGCCGCGGTTGTCGATGCGGATGCCGAGACCGCTCGACAGGCGCATGGTCACGGTGCCGATGGCGACGTTCACGACGTTGCGCATGAAGATGCCGTACAGCGGCGTGCCGGTGACGGTGAGGTTCTGGATCTCGATGTTGTTCACGCCCCGCGCGTAGACCGGGGCGTAGTCGCCGGACCCGGAGCCGGAGACGTTGATGGTGCCGCAGACGTCGAGCGTGGTGTAGCTGCGCATCGAGTACCGCTCGCCCGCCGGGATGGTGCCGGAACCCCGGACGACGATGCGCTCCTTGGACGTGCGGTTGGCGGTGAGGCTGTCGTTGGCGGCCTGCATCGCGGCGCGCAGGCTGCTGCCGGTGTAGACGGTCCGGCTGCCGTTGCGCGCGGTCCAGCTGCTGCCGGAGCCGGTCACCTCCGCGTTGAACGACCCGTCGCCGCAGGCGGCCTGGGCCTGCGGCGAGCCGACCGTCAGGAGCGCCGCGGTCAACGCTGACACGGCGAGTAGTGATCTCATGGAGCGATCTCCTTGGTAAGCGCTTTCCTGAGGTGGCGGCGGATCTCCCCGCGGTCCGGGTGCAGGAGAACCTGGGAACGCTCCCAGGCGGTCACCCAGTCAAGCGAAGGAGCACGACCGCGTCAAGCCCGCGCCGCGCGGGCGCCCACCTCGGCGTCCGCGCGTCTCACTTGGTGATGATGTAGGCGATGCCGCCCGACCCGCCGGCCACCGTGCCGTCCGCGAGGTGTCGTCGGGTGCGCAGCCAGGTGTTCTCGAACTGGCGGCGGTCGTAGACCCGGCGCACGGCCGCGTTCGTCGGGGACGCGGGGTCGTTGGCGATCACGTCGCCCTCCTCGGTGAACCCGACGACGACCATGATGTGCCCCGCCGTGCCGTAGCCCGCGCCGTCCAGCTCGTCCTCGCGGAACGACTGGGAGGTGACCACCGGGACGCCCCGGGCGATCCAGGACTCCAGTTCGGGCAGCGACCGCAGGCGGGTGACGTGCGCCTTGAGCCCGAAGCTCGCCGCGTACGCGGTGTTGAACGGCCAGTTGCCCGCGCCGCCGTAGTCCTGGTCGTAGGTGTGCCGGGCCGCGTGGTCGACGACGCGGTCCGCGTGCCCGGGGTCCACCCAGGACAGCTCGTCCTCGGTCGGCCCCCGCCCGTGGTGCTCCACGACCATCGTGGTCGACGTCGGGCTGCACCACGCCTCGCCGCCGCCGTCGTACTCCGGGTAGTGCCCCTCGTGCACGTTCTGCGAGTACCGGGGCACGGGCAGCTCGACCCCCCGCGCCACGCCCGGCGCGCTCGCGGGCACCTCGAAGCGGTCGGGCACGGCCGAGGCCATCGCGCCCGCCATCCGCAGCAGCGGGGTCGCCGTCGTCCCGGCGGCCCGGTACAGCGTCACGCGCAGCCGGTAGGCCCGCAGCGGCTGCTTCGCCACGAACGTGTCGACGTCGACGTAGCCGTGCTCGTCGTCCTGGCCCGGCACGGACGTCCGCCGCACGTCGGCGTCGCCGAGCGCCCACCGGCCCATCACGTACCAGCCCGTCCCCCCGCCCGTCCCGTCCCGTCCCAGCTCCACCTGGAGCCACGTGCCGGCGGGCGTGTCGGCGTTCCAGGAGGCGACCGCCTGGGTGGCGTCGAACCCGGTGACCCGGCGAGGCGAGGTCCACCGGGCGTACTCGTACGGCCGGCCTCCGTGCTCCAGCACGCCGACCGGCCGGCGCACCACCAGGCCGCCGCGCGCGAACGCGGTGCCCTCGTGCGTGCCCGCGAGGAGCTGCGCCGACCGCCACTCGCGGTAGTCGACGCGAGCGCCCCCGGCCACCGCGACGGGCGTCGCGGTGAGACCGAGGGCGAGGGCGGCCAGCAGGACCCTGATGACGGACGTGGTCATGTGGGCGATTGTCGCGCCGGCACTACATCAAGTAATCATCCGACCAGGTGGTCATGCGCGGCGCTTCGTCCACACGTCGTAGGCGACCGCCGCGAGCAGCACCAGGCCCTTGACCAGCATCACCTGTTCGCTGGGCGACCCGATGAGCGACATGCCGTTGTTGATCACGCCCATGATGAGGCCGCCGGTGATCGCGCCGACCACCTTGCCCACGCCGCCCTGCACGGCCGCGCCGCCGATGAACGCCGCCGCGATCGCGTCCAGCTCGAACGACGCGCCCGCCGTCGGACCGGCCTGGTTGAGCCGGCCCGCGAAGATGATGCCCGCCAGCGCCGCCAGCACGCCCATGTTCACGAAGATCCAGAACGTGACCTGCTTGACCTTCACGCCGGACAGCGTCGCCGCCTGGAGGTTGCCGCCGATGGCGTAGACGTGCCGGCCGAACACCGACCGGTCCGCCATCACCGAGTAGCCCATGACCAGCACGGCCAGCAGCACGAGCACCCACGGCAGGTTGCGGAACCGGGCCAGCTGCACCACCACGGCCAGCACGACCACCGCCGCCAGCACGATCTTCAGCACGAACACCGGGAACGGGTCCACGACCTGCCCGTAGCCCAGCCGCGCCTTGCGCCGCCGCCACTGGGTGAACGCGAACCCGGCCACCACGGCCACGCCGACCAGCAGGCTCACCAGGTCCGCGCCGCCCAGCGGGCCGAGGCCCACGTTGCCCAGGTAGCCGGAGGTGAAGCCGTTGGCCAGGGTGCGGATCTCGTCCGGGAACGGCCCGATGCCCTGGTTGCCCAGCACGGTCAGGGTCAGCGCCCGGAACACCAGCATGCCCGCCAGCGTCACGATGAACGCCGGGATGCCGAAGAACGCCACCCAGTAGCCCTGGGCCGCGCCGATCACCGCCCCCGCCGCCAGCGTGATGAGCACGGCGAGCCACCACGGCACGCCCATCTTCACGGTCAGCACCGCGCAGATCGCGCCCGTCAGCGCCACCACCGACCCGGCCGACAGGTCGATGTGCCCGCCGATGATCACCAGGATCATGCCGATCGCCAGGATCAGCACGTAGGAGTTCTGGACGATGATGTTCGAGATGTTCTGCGGCTGGAGCAGCGCGCCGTCGGTCAGCACCGTGAACAGCACCACGATGAACGCGAACGCCACGTAGATGCCGGACTGCCGGATGTTGATCGTGAACCGGCGCTGCGGCCCGGCCGGCGCCTTCACCGCCTCGGGGGCGGTCTTGGTGGTCATGAGGTCTGTCCCTGGGTCATGTGGTGCATCAGGCGTTCCTGGGTGGCTTCGGCGCGGGTCAGCTCACCGGTGATCCGGCCCTCGGACAGGGCGTACACCCGGTCGCACAGGCCGAGCAGCTCCGGCAGCTCGGAGGAGATGACCAGCACCGCGCGACCCTCGGCGGCCAGTTCGTTGACGATGGAGTAGATCTCGTACTTGGCGCCCACGTCGATGCCGCGCGTGGGCTCGTCGAGGATCAGCACGTCCGGGTCGGTGTACATCCACTTGGCCAGCACGACCTTCTGCTGGTTGCCGCCGGAGAGCGTGCCGACCGTCGTGCCGACGCCCGGGGCGCGGATGCCCATGGACTTCCGGAAGCGCTCGGCGACCGAGAACTCCTCGTTCTCGTTCACCCACCCGCGCGTGGCCAGCTTGCCGAGCCCGGCCGCGGACACGTTGCGCTTGATGTCCTCGATGAGGTTGAGGCCGTAGCGCTTGCGGTCCTCGCTGACGTAGGCCAGGCCGTGCCGGATCGCCTTGCGGACGGTGCGCGTGTCGATCTCGCGGCCCTCCTTGAGGACCCGCCCGGACACGCCCACGCCGTACGTGCGGCCGAACACGCTCATCGCCAGCTCGGTGCGGCCCGCGCCCATCAACCCGGCCAGGCCCACGATCTCCCCGCGCCGCAGCACGAGGTTCGCGCGGTCCACGACCACCCGGTCGGGCTGCGACGGGCTGTGCACGGTCCAGTCCTCGATCCGCAGCACCTCCTCGCCCACCTGCGGCGTGCGCGGCGGGAAGCGGTGCTCCAGGTCGCGGCCGACCATGCCGGAGATGATCCGCTCCTCGGTCACCTCCGCCGCGGGCAGCGTCTCGATCGTGCGGCCGTCGCGCAGGATCGTGACGCTGTCCGCGATGCGCTTCACCTCGTTGAGCTTGTGCGAGATGATCACCGAGGTGACGCCCTGCTCGCGCAGGCCGTCGAGCAGGTCGAGCAGGTGCGCGGAGTCGTCGTCGTTCAGCGCCGCGGTCGGCTCGTCCAGGATCAGCAGCCTGACGTCCTTGGCCAGCGCCTTGGCGATCTCCACGAGCTGCTGCTTGCCCACGCCCAGCTCGTCCACCGGCGTCGTCGGGTTCTCCCGCAGGCCCACGCGGGCGAGCAGCTCGCCCGCCGCGTGGTTGGTGCGGTTCCAGTCGATGAACCCGCGCGTCGCCCGCTCGTTGCCGAGGAACAGGTTCTCCGCGATGGACAGCTGGCCGCACAGCGCCAGCTCCTGGTGGATGATCACGATGCCGCGCCGCTCGCTGTCGCGGACGCCGGCGAACGAGCACGGCTCGCCCTCGAAGGCGATCTCCCCCTCGTAGGAGCCGTGCGGGTGCACGCCGGAGAGCACCTTCATCAGCGTCGACTTGCCGGCGCCGTTCTCACCGCAGATCGCGTGGATCTCACCGCGCCGCACGGCGAGCGAGACGTCGCGCAGCGCGGTGACCCCGGCGAACCGCTTGGTGATGCCGCGCATCACCAGGATGTCGTCGGACATGATCCGGTCTACCTCAACTGGTCTTCGGTGTAGTAGCCGGTGTCGACCAGGACCTGCTTGTAGTTGTTCTTGTCGACGATGATCGAGTCGAGCAGGAACGACGGGACGACCTTCACGCCGTTGTCGTAGTCCTTCTCGTTGTTGACCTGCGGCTTGCCGCCCTTGAGCACGGCGTCGGCCATCTCCACGGTGGCCTTGGCCAGCTCGCGGGTGTCCTTCTGGATGGTCGAGTACTGCTCGTTCGCGACGATCGACTTCACCGAGGCGACCTCGGCGTCCTGGCCGGTCACGACCGGGTACGCGGTGCCGCCGGTGCCGTAGCCGCTGCTCTTGAGCGCGGACAGGATGCCGATCGACAGGCCGTCGTACGGGGAGAGCACGCCCTGCACCTGGGCGCCGCCCTGGTAGGTGGAGGTCAGCAGGTCCTCCATGCGGCGCTGCGCGGTCGCCGGGTCCCAGCGCAGGATCGACACGGTCTTGAAGTCCGTCTGACCGCTCTTGACGACCAGCGTGCCCTTGTCGATGTGCGGCTGGAGCACGGACATCGCGCCGTTGAAGAAGAACGTGGCGTTGTTGTCGTCCGGGGAACCGGCGAACAGCTCGATGTTCAGCGGGCCGGTCGCGGTGCCGGGGGTGCCGTCGGCGTTGAGCACCTTCAGGCCGGTGAGCAGCGACGTGGCCTGCTGCACGCCCACCTTGTAGTTGTCGAACGTCGCGTAGTAGTCGACGCTGTCGGTGTTGCGCAGCAGCCGGTCGTAGGCGATGACCGGGATCTTCGCGTCCTCGGCCTGTTCGAGCTGGGAGGTGATCGCGGTCCCGTCGATCGAGGCCACGATGAGCAGCTTGGCGCCCTTCGTGATCTGGTTCTCGACCTGGTTGGCCTGCGTCGGGATGTCGTTCTCGGCGTACTGGAGGTCGACCTTGTAGCCCTTGGCCTCCAGCGCCTTCTTGATGTTGTCGCCGTCGTGGATCCAGCGCTCGGACGACCGGGTCGGCATGGTCACCCCGACCAGCGCGCCCTCGGTGGAGCCGCTCTGCTGGTCGACGGTCTTCTCCGCCGAACCGCAGGCGGACAGCACGAGGGCGGCCGCGGCGATGGCGGCGTACCGCGGAAACTTCATCGTTTCTCTCTCCCTTGATGGTGCCCGGTGTGGGCTAGTGCAGACCCTGCGCCAGGCGGAAGTACGCCTGGTTCCAGCGCAGGCGGTCGGCGAACGACGCGGTGGTCGTGTCCCGGTCGATGACGACCAGCTCGGTGTGCACCATCTGCGCGAAGTCGCGCAGCGTCTCGGCGCCGACGGCCTGCGTCATCACGGTGTGGTGCGGGCCGCCCGCGGTGAGCCAGGACTCGGCGGAGGTGGACAGCGACGGCGCGGGCTTCCACACCGCGCGGGCCACCGGCAGGTTCGGCAACGGCTCGTCCGGCGGGACGACCTCGACCTCGTTGGCGACCAGCCGGAACCGGTCGCCCAGGTCGGCGAGACCCACGACGACGGCGTCACCCGGGTTCGCGTCGAACACCAGGCGCACCGGGTCCTCCCGGCCGCCGATGCCCAGCGGGTGGATCTCGCACGACGGCCGGTCGGCGGCGATCGTCGGGCACACCTCCAGCATGTGCGCGCCGAGGATCTTCGGCTCGCCGGGGCCGAAGTGGTAGGTGTAGTCCTCCATGAACGACGTGCCGCGGCCCGTGCCCGCGCCCATCGCCTTGACCGCGGCCAGCAGCGCCGAGGTCTTCCAGTCGCCCTCGCCGCCGAAGCCGTAGCCGTCGGCCATCAGCCGCTGCACGGCCAGGCCGGGCAGCTGCCGCAGGCCGCCGAGGTCCTCGAAGTTCGTGGTGAACGCGCCGAACCCGCCGTCGGTGAGGAAGCGGCGCAGGCCGGCCTCGACGCGGGCCGCGTAGCGCAGCGAGTCGTGCCGCTCCCCGCCCTTCGCCAGCCCCGGCGCGAGCCGGTAGGCGTCGGCGTAGTCGGCGACCAGCAGGTCGACCTCGTCGTCCGCCACCGCGTCCACGACCTCGACCAGGTCGTTGACGCCGTAGGTGTTGACGCTGACGCCGAACCGCAGCTCGGCCTCCACCTTGTCGCCCTCGGTCACCGCGACGCCGCGCATGTTGTCGCCGAACCGGGCCAACTTCAACCCGTTCAGGTGACTGCGGCCGGCTGCGGCCCGTACCCAGCCGTCGATCCGCTCGGCCAGCACCGGGTCGGACGCGTGGCCCGCGACCGTCTTGCGCGGCACGCCCAACCTGGTCTGGATGAACCCGAACTCGCGGTCGCCGTGGGCGGCCTGGTTGAGGTTCATGAAGTCCATGTCGATGCTCGACCAGGGCAGCGCCTGGTTGAGCTGCGTGTGCAGGTGCAGCAGCGGCTTGCGCAGCACGTCCAGGCCCGTGATCCACATCTTCGCGGGCGAGAACGTGTGCATCCACGCGATGACGCCGATGCACGCCGGGTCCGAGTTCGCCGCGAGCATCACGTCGCGGATGGCCCCGGTGTCGGTCAGCACCGGCTGCCACACCACCTCGGCGGAGAGCTTCCCCGACTCGGTGAGCATGCGCTGGATCTGCTGCGACTGCTGGGCGACCTGGTCGAGCGTGTCCGGTCCGTAGAGGTGCTGGCTCCCGGTGAGGAACCAGACCTGCGGCTTCGCAGCAGAGGACATGCGGGGCTCCCCTCGTGGGCTCATTGCCCGTAGACGTTCTGGTAGCGCGCGTACAGGCTGTCGACGTGGTGCTGCTCGATCGGCTCGGGCGTCCCGAGCTGGTGTGCGAAGTGGACGGTACGCGCGACGTCCTCCAGCATCACCGCCGCCTTCACCGCGGAGCGGGCGTCCTTGCCGATGGTGAACGGGCCGTGGCCCTTCATCAGCACCGCCTTGGACCGGCTCGCGCGCAGCGTCTCCACGATGCCGCGGCCGATCGAGTCGTCGCCGATGAGCGCGAACGGCCCCACCGGGACGTCCCCGCCGAACTCGTCCGCGATCATCGTGAGCACGCAGGGGATGGGCTCGCCCCGCGCCGCCCACGCCGTCGCGTACGGGGAGTGCGTGTGCACCACGCCGTTCACCTCGGGCATGTGCCGGTACACGTAGGCGTGCGCGGCGGTGTCCGAGGACGGGGCGTAGTCGCCCTCCACGAGGTTCCCGTGCAGGTCGGTCACGACCATCGCCGCGGGAGTCAGCTCGTCGTAGGACACGCCCGACGGCTTGATCACCATCAGGTCCTGCCCCGGCACCCGCGCGGACACGTTGCCCGCGGTCCAGATGACCAGCCCGTAGCGGGTCAGCTCGCGGTGCAGGTCGGCGACCGTGCGCCGGAGGTCCTCCACTGCGGTCATCTACTTCCCCTCCTTGACCGCGCGGCGCAGCGCCTTGAGCCGGTGCATGACCTCGTTCGCGCCGCGCCCGAAGTGGTCGTGCAGCTCCTGGTACTCGACGAACAGCCGCTCGTACGCCTCGACGTTCTCCGGGATCGGCCGGAACACCCCGCGCCGCACCGAGCCCATGGCCCGCGCGGCGGCGTGGATGTCCTCGTGCGCCTTCGCGGCGACCGCCGCGTGCAGCGCCGACCCGAGCGCCGGGCCCTGCTCCGAACCGATCACCGACAGCGGCATGTCCAGCACGTCGGCGTAGATCTGCATCAGCAGCCGGTTCTTCACCAGGCCGCCCGCGATCACCAGCTCGGTGACCGGGATGCCCGCGTCGGTGTAGGAGTCGACGATCACCCGGGTGCCGTAGGCGGTGGCCTCCAGCAGCGCCCGGTAGGTGTCCTCGGCGCGGGTGGCCAGCGTCTGGCCGACGACCAGGCCGGACAGCTCGTGGTCCACCAGCACCGACCGGTTGCCGCTGTGCCAGTCCAGCGCGATCAGGCCGTGCTCGCCGATGGCCTGCCCGGCGGCCAGCTCGGTCAGCAGCTCGTGCACCGAGACACCGCGCTCGCGCGCCTGCTCGTGGTAGGCGGGCGGCACGTTGTGCTCGACGAACCAGGCGAAGATGTCGCCCACGCCGCTCTGCCCCGACTCGTAGCCCCACAGGCCCGGTACGATGCCGCCCGGCACGACCCCGCACATGCCGGGCACCTCGCGCAGCTCCGCGCCGTTCATCACGTGGCACGTCGAGGTGCCCATGATCGCGACCATCTGCCCCGGCTCGACCGCCTGCGCGGCGGGGGCGGTGACGTGCGCGTCGACGTTGCCGACCGCCACCGCGATGCCCGGCATGAGCCCGGTCCAGGCGGCGGCCTCCTCGGTCAGCCCGCCCGCCCGGTCGCCCAGCTGGCCCAGCGGGTGGTCCAGCTTGTCGGCCACGAAGTCCGCGAAGTCCGGGTTCAGCGCCGCCAGGAACTCCCGCGAGGGGTACCCGTCCTGGTAGATGCCCTTGTAACCGGCCGTGCACGCGTTGCGCACGTACTGGCCGCACAGCTGCCAGACGATCCAGTCCGCGGCCTCGACCCAGTGGTCGACCGCCGCGTAGACGTCGGGCGCCTCCTCCAGCAGCTGGAGGCCCTTGGCGAACTCCCACTCCGAGGAGATCAACCCGCCGTAACGGGGCAGCCACGCCTCGCCGCGCTCCTCGGCCAGGGCGTTGATCCGGTCGGCCTGCCCCTGGGCGGCGTGGTGCTTCCACAGCTTGACGTAGGCGTGCGGGGTGCCCGCGAACTCCGGCAGCTCGTTGAGCGGCGTGCCGTCCGACCTGACCGGCACCATCGTGCAGGCGGTGAAGTCGGTGCCGATGCCGACCACGTCCGCCGGGTCCACCCCCGCGTCGGCCAGCGCCGCCGGGACGGCGTGCCTGAGCACGTCCACGTAGTCCTGGGGCACCTGGAGGGCCCACTCCGGGGGCAGGGGGGTGCCGTCGGGCAGCGCCCGGTCCAGCACGCCGTGCCGGTAGTCGTGCACGCCGGTGCCCAACTCGGCCCCGTCGCGCACCCGCACCACCACCGCGCGACCGGACAACGTGCCGAAGTCGACACCCACCACCAACGGTTCGCTCGCCATGGACAGTGAGTGTTATCGCTAACATTCATCACGTCAAGACCTGCCCGCAACGTGCTCTTAACGACTTGGTGAGCGTGCACAAAAGCGGACACGCGCCCCGGCCACCCGACACCAGCCTAGGCCCCACCGAACCCCACGCGGAACCCAAGCCCACTCCCACCCCCGCGAGCCACACCCCCACCCCCGCGAGTCATGCGCTCACACCCCGCGAGTCATGCGCTCACACCCCGAGAGTCCAACACCCGGGCCCCGAGAGTCGTACCTCCAGGTCCCGAGAGTCGTACGTCCAGGACCGGTGAGTTCTTCGTTC